>CAZFKW010000424.1:0-3228 GCA_964519795.1 uncultured Ramlibacter sp.
CAGCGCCTCGACGGCCCGGTGCGCGGCAACGGCAAGATCATCCAGGAGCTGGAGGGCGTGTTCCGCGGCGCCGGCTGGAACGTCATCAAGCTGATCTGGGGCAGCTACTGGGATCCGCTGCTGGCGCGCGACAAGGACGGCGCGCTGCGCAAGGTCATGATGGACACGCTGGACGGCGACTACCAGGCCATGAAGGCCAACGATGGCGCTTTTGTGCGCAAGCATTTCTTCGGCAAGGACCCGCGCACGCTGGAGATGGTCGCCAAGATGAGCGACGACGACATCTGGCGCCTGCAGCGCGGCGGCCATGACCCGCAGAAGGTCTATGCCGCCTACCATGCGGCCGTCAACCACAAGGGCCAGCCAACGGTTCTGCTGATCAAGACCGTCAAGGGCTTCGGCATGGGCAAGAGTGGCGAGGGCAAGAATACGGCGCACCAGACCAAGAAGCTGACCGACGAAGACATCAAGGCCTTCCGCGACCGTTTCAACATCCCGGTGCCCGATTCCCAGCTGGCTGACCTGCCGTTCTACAAGCCGGCCGACGACACCCCCGAAATGAAGTACCTGCACGAGCGCCGCAAGGCGCTGGGCGGCTACCTGCCCAAGCGCCGCGTCAAGGCCGACGAGCAGATCCCGGTGCCGCCGCTGGAGACTTTCAAGTCGGTGCTGGAGCCGACGGCCGAGGGCCGCGAGATTTCAACCACGCAGGCCTATGTGCGGTTTCTCACCACGCTGCTGCGCGACAAGGAACTCGGGCCCCGTGCGGTGCCCATCCTGGTGGACGAGGCGCGTACCTTCGGCATGGAAGGCCTGTTCCGCCAGATCGGCATCTACAACCCGGCAGGCCAGAACTACACCCCGCAGGACCGCGAGCAGGTGAGTTACTACAAGGAAGAAAAGGACGGCCAGATCCTGCAGGAAGGCATCAATGAAGCGGGCGGCATGGCCAGCTGGATTGCGGCGGCCACGTCGTACAGCACCAGCAACCGCATCATGGTGCCATTCTATGTGTACTACTCGATGTTCGGCTTCCAGCGCATTGGCGACCTGTGCTGGGCAGCCGGTGACATGCAGGCCCGCGGCTTCCTGCTGGGCGGCACGTCCGGGCGCACCACGCTCAATGGCGAAGGCCTGCAGCATGAAGACGGCCACAGCCACATCCTGGCCGGCACCATCCCCAACTGCATCAGCTATGACCCGACGTTTGCGCATGAGGTCGGCGTCATCCTGCACCATGGCTTGAAGCGCATGGTGGAGAAGCAGGAGAACGTGTACTACTACCTCACCTTGCTCAACGAGAACTACCCCATGCCGGGCCTGCAGCCGGGCACTGAAGAGCAGATCATCAAGGGCATGTACCTCTGCAAGGAAGGTGCCAAGCTGACGCCGCGTGTTCAACTGCTGGGATCGGGCACCATCTTGCGCGAGAGCATCGCGGCGCAGGAACTGCTTGAGAAAGAGTGGGGCGTCGCTGCCAACGTCTGGAGCTGCCCGAGCTTCAACGAGCTCACGCGCGAGGGCCAGGACTGCGAGCGCTACAACCTGCTGCACCCGACGGACAAGCCGCGTGTGTCGTTTGTTGCCCAGCAGCTTGAAAAGCATGCCGGCCCTGTCGTGGCATCCACCGACTACATGAAGGCCTATGCCGAGCAGATCCGCCCGTTCATCCCCAAGGGCCGGACCTACAAGGTGCTGGGCACCGACGGTTATGGCCGCAGCGACTTCCGCAGCAAGCTGCGCGAGCACTTCGAGGTCAACCGCCACTACATCGTCGTTGCCGCGCTGAAGGCGCTGAGCGAGGAAGGCACCGTGCCGGTGGCCAAGGTGGCAGAGGCCATCAGGAAGTACGGCATCGATGTCGACAAGATCAACCCGTTGTACGCCTGACCGTTTCCGGAGACATTTTTATGGCATTGGTAGATATACAAGTCCCGGACATCGGCGACTTTGACGAGGTCGCGGTCATTGAGCTGCTGGTCAAGGTGGGCGACACGGTCAAGGCCGAACAGTCGCTGATCACGGTCGAGTCGGACAAGGCTTCGATGGAGATTCCTTCTTCGACGGCTGGCGTCGTCAAGGAGTTGAAGGTCAAGCTGGGCGACATGGTGAAACAGGGATCTGTTGTGCTGGTTCTGGAGGCGGCAGGTGCTGCTGCTCCTGCACCGGCTGCTGCACTTGCCGCCTCACCTGTGGCTGCTGCTGCGGAGCCTGCGGTGCCCGCGCCCGCGCCCGCGCCCGCGCCCGCGCCCGCTGCGGCAGCGCCCAGAGCCTCCGGCCCGGTCGAAGTTCATGTGCCCGACATCGGCGACTTCAAGGACGTGGCTGTCATCGAAGTCATGGTCAAGGTGGGTGACTCGATAAAGGCCGAGCAGTCGCTGATTACCGTGGAATCGGACAAGGCCTCGATGGAGATTCCGTCGTCTGCCGCTGGCGTGCTCAAGGAACTCAAGGTCAAGGTTGGCGACAAGGTCAATATTGGCGATCTGTTGGCGGTTCTGGAGGGCAGTGCTGCCGCAGCACCCGCCGCTGCTGCGGCACCTGCTGCTGTGGCATCTGCGCCTGCATCGGCCCCGACGGCTGCACCTGCATCCAGCGCGCCTGCAGAACGCGTCCCTCCCACCGCCGCATTGCCCGCCCATGAGCCGACGGCCATCCAGGGGAATCTGCCGCACGCATCACCGTCCGTGCGCAAGTTCGCCCGCGAGCTGGGCGTGCCGCTGGACGAAGTCAAGGGTACGGGCCCCAAGGGCCGCATCACCCAGGACGATGTCCAGAACTTCACCAGGTCTGTCATGGCTGGCGCGGCGTCGACCAAAGCCCAGGCTGCCAAGGCGCCTGCCTCCGGTGGCGGCTCAGGCGAGGCGCTCGGCCTGCTGCCCTGGCCCAAGGTTGACTTCACCAAGTTCGGTCCGGTCGAGCGCAAGGACCTGTCTCGCATCAAGAAGATCAGCGGCGCCAACCTGCACCGCAACTGGGTCATGATCCCGCACGTCTGCAACCATGACGATGCCGACATCACCGACCTGGAAGCCTTCCGCGTCTCCACCAACAAGGAAAACGAGAAGTCAGGTGTCAAGGTCACGATGCTCGCCTTCCTGATCAAGGCCTGCGTCGCCGCGCTCAAGAAATTCCCCGAGTTCAATGCCTCGCTGGACGGCGACCAGCTGGTGCTCAAGCAGTACTACAACGTTGCCTTTGCAGCGGACACGCCGAACGGGCTTGTCG
>CAZFKW010000425.1:0-762 GCA_964519795.1 uncultured Ramlibacter sp.
TCTTCCACGCAGGTTTCCATGTAGGCGGCCTGCTGTGCCTGGACGAAATCGCGCTCGAAGGCGGCGATCTCCTCGGGGTAGAAGAACTCGACCATGTTCATGGTCTTCTGCGGCCCCAAGGGATGTAGCGTGGACACCGTCAGCACATGCGGGTACCACTCGACCATGATGTGCGGGTAGTAGGTCAGCCAGATCGCGCCGCATTTTGGCGGCTCGCCGTTGCGGTACTTCAGCAGCGCGTCCTGCCAGCGTTCGTAGGCCGGGCTGCCGGCCTTGCCCAGGCGGTTGGCCACGCCAACGGTCTGCACCGAATAGTTTTTCTTGAACTCCCAGCGCAGGTCCTCGCAGGTCACGAAGCTGCCAAGCCCGGGGTGGAACGGGCCGACGTGGTAGTCCTCCAGGTAAACCTCGATGAAGGTTTTCCAGTTGTAGTTGCATTCGTGCATTTCCACGCGGTCGCGCACGTAGCCGGTGAAGTCGAGTTCGGCGCGCGGCCCCATGTGGGCCAGCTCGGCGGCAACATCGGGGCCGTGTCCGCCCGCCGGCTTTTCAAAAAGCAGGCCGTTCCAGGACTGCAGCGGGTAGTTCTTGAGGTTCAGGCACGGGTCCTGTGCAAAGTGCGGTGCACCGAGCAGCTTGCCGCTGGTGTCGTAGGTCCAGCGGTGCAGCGGGCAGACGATGTTGCCGCCTGACGCGCCTTCGCCGTGCAGGGAGCCGCTGCCTCTCAGGATGACCGCCTGGCGGTGGCGGCAGACGTTGGAG
>CAZFKW010000425.1:772-1088 GCA_964519795.1 uncultured Ramlibacter sp.
GGAGCTCGCCCTGGAGGTCGTAGGTCCAGCGGTGGATCGGGCAGACGATGTTGGGCACGTTGCCGCGGCCCTTCAGCATGATCGCCTGGCGGTGGCGGCAGACGTTGGAGAGCAGCTCGACGCCGTGCGGTGTGCGCACGAGCACCCGGCCCTCGCCTTCCTGCGGCAGGGCCTGGTAGTCCCCCATATCGGGCACGGCGAGTTCATGCCCCACATAGCGGGGCCCATCCTGGAAGATGGTCTTCAATTCGCGCTGGAACAGCGCTTCATCGAAATAGCTTGAAACTGGTAGTTGGCTTGCGGCCTGCTGCAGTTG
>CAZFKW010000425.1:1139-3228 GCA_964519795.1 uncultured Ramlibacter sp.
ACTTAAATCAGACATGGGTGTCCTGACCTAAAGACTCCCCCTATGAAGGGGCAGGGTAGGCGCTTTATCCGAGGACTTGCGCGGGAGGGCGACGGGGTGTAATCCGGCAAGCCGGGAATAGCGGGGATTGTACCCCCGGGGCCAGTGTACGCACGGGAAATGCGGGATTGCCCGCAACTTCGCACCTGCCATGCACCGTTGTCCGGCACTGCGGCCTAAAATCGCCGGTTTACACCACGCACCCACAGAATGCCAAAGGCCTCCCCGACACCCGCCGCGCCCGCCAGTTACGAAGCAGCGCTGCAGGAGCTTGAGCAGTTGGTGAGCCAGCTTGAGTCGGGGCAGATGCCCCTGGAGCAACTGCTGACGGGCTACCGGCGCGGGGCGGAACTGCTCGACTTCTGCCGTGACCGGCTGCAGGCCGTGGAGAACCAGATCAAGGTGCTCGATGAAGGGGTTCTCAAGCCGTGGACACAAGAGTGAAATTCCCCCTGACTGAATGGAGTGCGGCGCGGCTGGAACGTGTTGAGCGCGCCCTGGGTGAATGGGTGGCCGCAGATGCGCCCGCCAGCCTGGGGGAGGCCATGCGCTATGCCGTGCTGGATGGCGGCAAGCGCCTGCGGCCGCTGCTGGTCATGGCTGCGTCGGAGGCCGTGGACGGCAATGCGGAAGCCGCGCTGCGCGCCGCCTGCGCGGTGGAACTGATCCATGCCTACTCGCTCGTCCATGATGACATGCCCTGCATGGACAACGACATCCTGCGCCGTGGCAAGCCCACCGTGCATGTGAAGTTCGGCCAGGCCCGGGCCCTGCTGGCCGGCGATGCGTTGCAGGCGCTCGCCTTCGAGCTGCTCGCGCCTGAAGGCGATGCCGTCCCGCCAGGCGTCCAGGCAACCCTGTGCCGCCTGCTGGCCAAAGCGGCCGGCTACGAAGGCATGGCGGGCGGCCAGGCCATCGACCTGGCCAGTGTGGGCCTGTCCCTGACCGAAGACCAGCTGCGCCGGATGCACCGGCTGAAAACCGGCGCGCTGCTGCAGGCCAGCGTCACCATGGGTGCTGCCTGCGGGACTGCGGATGCGCGGGTCCGCGCCGCGCTGGCTGACTACGGCTCGGCGCTGGGGCTGGCGTTCCAGGTGGTGGACGACATCCTTGACGTCACGGCCGACTCCGTCACGCTGGGCAAGACTGCGGGCAAGGATGCCGCGCAGGACAAGCCCACCTATGTGTCGCTGCTCGGGCTTGCGCGTTCACGCGCCCATGCGCAGGAGTTGCTGGCGCAGGCACATGCCGCGCTGGACAGCAGCGGCCTGCCCGACACCGGGGCTTTGCGGGCCATTGCCGGAATGGTCGTGAACAGGGACAAATGACGATGACCACGCTGCTCGAAACCATCAACCAGCCCGCCGACCTGCGCCGGCTCTCACGCGCCGAACTCAAGACCGTCGCGGCCGAACTGCGGACCTACGTGCTGGAGAGTGTCGCGCGCACCGGCGGCCACCTGAGCTCCAACCTGGGCACTGTGGAGCTGACGGTCGCGCTGCACTACGTGTACAACACGCCGCAGGACCGCCTGGTCTGGGACGTGGGCCACCAGACCTACCCGCACAAGATCCTGACCGGGCGGCGCGAGCGCATGTCCACCTTGCGCCAGTTCGGCGGCCTGTCCGGCTTTCCCCAGCGCGCCGAGAGCGAGTACGACACTTTCGGGACGGCCCATTCGTCAACCAGCATCTCGGCCGCGCTCGGCATGCTGCTGGGCGCCCGCCAGAAGGGTGAGGACCGCCATGCCGTGGCCATCATCGGTGACGGCGCCATGACGGCCGGCATGGCCTTCGAGGCCATGAACAACGCGGGTGTGGCCGATGCCAACCTGCTGGTCATCCTCAACGACAACGACATGAGCATCAGCCCGCCCGTGGGTGCGCTGAACCGCTACCTGGCCCAGCTCATGAGCGGGCAGTTCTATGCCGCCGCCAAGAACGCCGGCAAGACGGTGCTCAAGGTTGCCCCGCCGCTGTTCGAGCTGGCCAAGCGGTTCGAGCAGCAGGCCAAGGGCATGGTGGTGCCGGCCACGCTGTTCGAGAAATTC
>CAZFKW010000426.1:0-3226 GCA_964519795.1 uncultured Ramlibacter sp.
TGCAACGCCGCAGCGAAAAACAATCATTAGACCGCCTTGTATGCCACCGATAAGCTCCGGCCGACACATGACAAGGTGTCATGGCGCATGAGGATATATCGGATGAATGGTACGGAACACCCGCAGGCACCCGCCCCCGGGCATTTTGATGTGGCCATTGTGGGCTATGGACCGGTGGGTGCGACGCTGGCCGGCCTGCTGGGGCGGCTTGGCCTCTCAGTGGGGGTGTTTGACAAGGCGCACGAGATCCATGCGCAGCCGCGCGCGGTCGGCTTTGACCATGATGCCATGCGGCTGTTCCAGCGCATCGGCATCGCTGCAGAGCTGGCGCCCCACATCGAGCATTTTCGCGATTCGCAATATCTGGGCGCCGCCGGGCAGGTGATCCAGAACGTGCGGCGCATGCCGCCGCCCCACCCGTACTCTTGGGCACCCAACTACACCTGCGACCAGCCGGGGGTTGAGGCAGTTCTGCGCTCCGCGGTGTCGCGCATGGCCAATGTCCATGTGTCCACAGGATCAGAACTGCTGGACGCGCGGGAGGAGGCCGTTGGCGGCGGCACCCGCGTGGCGTTTGCGGTGCGCGATGGCTCGGGCATGCTCCATGCACACACCGCCTCCTGGCTGGTGGGCTGCGACGGCGCGTCCAGTACCGTGAGACGGCTGATGGGTATGGAGCTGGAAAGCCTGGACTATGACGAGCCGTGGATCGTGGTGGACCTCAAGGTCGACGAGGCCGTGCTTGCGCGGCTGCCGGCCACCAACGTGCAGTATTGCGAGCCGGCCCGTCCCTGCACCTACATCGTCTGCCCCGGCAACCACCGGCGCTGGGAGTTCATGCTGCTGGACGGCGAGCCGCGCGACGGCGCACTGGGACCCGAACGCCTGTGGAGGCTGCTGGCGCGCTGGATCGCGCCTGATGAGGCTGCCATCTGGCGTGCGGCGGCCTACCGCTTTCATGCGCTCATCGCGCGTGACTGGCGGCGTGGCCGCATGCTGCTGGCCGGCGACAGCGCGCACCAGACACCGCCCTTCCTGGGGCAGGGCATGTGCCAGGGCCTGCGTGATGCCGGCAACCTGGCCTGGAAGCTCGGCATGGTTGCCGGTGGCAGGGCAGACGCATCCCTGCTGGATACCTACACCCGCGAGCGCCGCCCGCATGTGGCCGCCACCACGCGCATGGCCAAGCAGTTGGGGCTCATGTTGTCGGAGCGCGACCCGGCTCATGCTGCCGCGCGCGACGAGCGCATGCTGGC
Organism: uncultured Ramlibacter sp.; assembly: GCA_964519795.1. GTDB lineage: Bacteria > Pseudomonadota > Gammaproteobacteria > Burkholderiales > Burkholderiaceae_C > JACMQX01. The sequence continues at coordinate 1,257 of CAZFKW010000426.1, forward strand.
GGCCGGTGGCGGCAAGGCGCCGACGCTCATACGGCAGGACATGATTCCGGGCCTGGCGGGCGGCCTGCTGGACCCGCACTCGCCGATGGCGGGCCGGCCGTTTCCGCAGCCACTGGTGCAACGCAGGGGGCTGGACGGCGTGGAGGGGGAAGCGCTGCTGGACGATGTGGCAGGGCCATGCTTTCGCCTTGTGGTCAACCGCAGTGGCGATACCCGGGCGCTGCGGACGCTTGCCGCAGCGCATGCCATGCCTGTGATTGTGGTGGCTGGCGTGGAGGCAGGCACCAACGCAGATGCCGGTGATCCGGCCATGCCGGATGTGGACTGCGTGCAGGAATGCGAAGGCCTGGTGCAGCGCTGGCTTGCCGCAGCGGGAGCGTGTGGCGCGCTGGTCCGGCCTGACCATTACGTGTACGGTACCTTCAACACCAGCGATGAAGCCGGGGTGTTGATGGTGTCAGTGCAGCGCGCCCTGCAAAGGGACCCAACGGTGAACGTGGTGCAACGGTGGGTGCAAAAAGCATCACTCGACGCGCCGGTGGGCCGATCCTAGACTTGACTTGCAGAAATACATAAGGAGACAGACATGAACCATCAACGCCGCAGACTGTGCGCCGGAGTTGCTGCCGCAGTCGCAGCGCCCGCGCTGCTTGCCACCCGTGCAGCCCATGCGCAGGACTATCCGTCCAGGCCGATCCGCCTTGTCGTGCCGACACCGGCAGGCTCGGGCCCCGACTCGGACATGCGGCAGATGTCCGTGCACCTGTCTGCGCTGCTGGGCCAGCCGGTGATCATTGACAACCGGCCCGGCGCTGCCACACGCATCGCGGCCGAGGCCGTGTCCAAGGCAGCGCCGGACGGTTACACATTCCTAGTCGGCACGCCCAGCCTCACGACCATGCCCTCGCTGTACACGAAGCTGCCGTTTGACCCCAAGCGCGACCTCATTCCGGTCAGCCTTGCATCCATCACCAACTACACCCTGGCCGTCAACTCTGCCGTGCCCGCGCAGACGCTGGCCGAGTATGTGAAGCTGGCCAAGGCCGATACGCGCTATGCCAGCGTCGGCACCCTGGGCGTCGGCGCCATCAACCACCTGACAGGCGCCTGGTTCGGCTCGCTCTCGGGTGTGGACGTCAAGTTCATCCACTACAACACGACCGGCCCGTTCACGGATCTGGTGGGTGGGCAGATACCGGCGCTGTTTGATGCCATGCTGCCGCTGATGGGCCATGTGAAGTCGGGCAAGGTCCGCCTGCTGGCGATCTCGGGCAAGAGCCGCAACCCGCTGATTCCCGACGTTCCCACCTTTGCCGAGGCCGGCATGCCGGCGCTGGAGCCGCTGGTATGGATCGGCCTGCTGGCACCGGCGGGCACGCCCCAGCCCATCGTCAACCGCATGAGTTCGGCCCTGTCGCAGGTGGCAAAGATGCCCGAGATCGTGGCGCAGCGCCGCTCGGTGGGCAGCGAGTCCATCGGCACCACGCCCGATGAGTTTGCCGTCTTCCTGGAGAACGAGCGCACCAAGTGGGGAGGGGTGATCCGCAAGATTGGCCTGACCATGGAATGAGGGCTGCGGCATGGATCTCGGACTGAAGGGGAAGCGGGCACTGGTAACGGCTTCCAGCAGCGGGCTGGGCCTGGCCTGCGCCACGGCACTGGCCCGTGAAGGCTGCGAGGTGACTATCAATGGCCGTGATGCCGGACGTCTTGAAGCAGCGCGCGGTGTGATTGCGCAGGCGACCGGCGTCCAGGTGCAGATGGCTGCGGCCGACATTGACACCGAAGGCGGGCGCAGTGCGCTGCTGGCCGCCTGCCCGGATGCCGACATCCTGGTGAACAACAATGCCGGGCCGCCGCCAGGCGCGCTGGCCGATTGGGACCATGCGGCATGGATGGGCGCGCTGGAGGCCAACCTGCTGGCGCCGGTGCTGCTCATCCGCGCCCTGCTGCCAGGCATGCGGGCGCGG
>CAZFKW010000427.1:0-3172 GCA_964519795.1 uncultured Ramlibacter sp.
CGTCTTCCACACCACGTTGAACTGGCCGTCGGCCTTGATCTCGCCGATGAACACGGACTTGTGCAGGTGGTGGTTCTTCTCGTCCATCTTGGAGACGATGCCCGACGGTGCCTTGAAGGTCTGGCCGGCCATGGCGGCGATGACCTTGTCGGTGTCGGTGGACTTGGCCTTCTCGACGGCCTGCTTCCACATGTTCACGCCGATGTAGGTGGCTTCCATCGGGTCATTCGTCAGCGGCTTGTCCTTGTGGCCGGCGATGCCCTTGGCCTTGGCGTAGGCGGACCACTTCTTGATGAACTCGGTGTTGGCCGGGCTCTTGATCGACTGGAAGTAGTTCCAGGCGGCCAGGTGGCCCACGAGCGGCTTGGTGTCCACGCCGCGCAGTTCCTCTTCACCCACGGAGAAGGCCACCACCGGCACGTCCTTGGCCTTCAGGCCGGCATTGCCCAGTTCCTTGTAGAAGGGCACATTGGAGTCACCATTGATGGTGGACACCACAGCGGTCTTGCCGCCGGCTGCGAACTTCTTCACGTCAGCCACGATGGTCTGGTAGTCAGAATGGCCGAAAGGCGTGTATTTTTCGTCGATGTCGCTGTCCTTCACGCCCTTGCTCTTGAGGTAGGCGCGCAGGATCTTGTTGGTGGTGCGGGGGTACACATAGTCTGTGCCCAGCAGAACCCAGCGCTTGGCGCCGCCACCGGCCTTGCTCATCAGGTAATCCACTGCGGGGATGGCTTGCTGGTTGGGCGCGGCACCCGTGTAGAACACGTTCTTGGACAGCTCTTCACCTTCGTACTGGACGGGGTAGAACAGCAGGCCGTTCATTTCCTCGACCACCGGCAGCACCGACTTGCGCGACACCGAGGTCCAGCAGCCGAAGATCACCGAGACCTTGTCCTGGCCCAGCAGCTGCTTGGTCTTCTCAGCGAACAGGGGCCAGTTGGAGGCCGGGTCCACGATGACGGGCTCCAGCTTCTTGCCCATGACGCCGCCCTTGGCGTTGATCTCTTCAATGGCCATGAGCACGGTGTCTTTCAACACGGTCTCGGAAATGGCCATCGTGCCGGACAGGCTGTGCAGGATGCCGACCTTGATGGTTCCGCCGCTTTGGGCGTGGGCCGGCAGGATCGAGACGCCTGCCAGGGCGACGGCGGCTGTGAGCGCCTTGAGTGTGAATCTGCGTTGCATGTGTGTACTCCAGAAGGGGTGGTGAACAGGTTCGCCCGGAACGCCCACCTCAATGAGCCCATTCCTGAACGGACAGGTCCATGCTAGGGAGAACCCTGCATTGGAGGAATACGACGGATGGCGTATGCCGTCCGCAGCACGACAATCACCCCATGGCCCAAACACCCCGCCTTCTTTTTCTGCCCGGCCTTGCTGCCGATGCCGCCATGTGGACGGCGCAGCTGGACGCGTTGCCCGCCGTGTCCGGCGCGGTCGTCACTGATGTCCACTTCCGCCATGACTGCCTTGAGGCGATGGCTTCAGCGCTGCTGCAGGAGCATCCCGGCGAACTGATTCTCTGCGGCGCGTCCATGGGCGGGATGCTGGCGATGGAGGCCGCGCGCCAGGCACCACAGCGCATGCGTGGGCTGGCCCTGCTCGGCACCACTGCGCGGCCCGAGACAGATGACATGCGCAAACTGCGCGAAGCTGCAATTGAGCTATTTGCCCAGGGCCGCATGCGCGAAGTGCTGGAGCCCAACATCCCGCTGGCCTTTCACCCCGCGCAGGCTGCGGACCCGGACTTGGTGAAGGCCTACTTTGACCTGGTCATGCGCGCAGGCGCAGAGCAATTGATCCGCCAGAACCGCGCCGTCATCGCCCGGCCCGATGCCCGCCTGCACTTGCCGCTGCTGCGTTGCCCCGTACTGGTGATGTGCGGTGACGCGGACCAGCTCACCCCGCCTGAATGCTCGCGCGAGATTGCGTCGCTGGTGCCGCATGCGGAACTCGTGATGGTGCCGCAGTGCGGCCACATGCTGACGATGGAGAAGCCGGAAGTGGTCAACGCTACATTGTTGCGATGGCTTGGGGGATTGGCTTCCTGACCAGGTTCGGGGCATCGTAGCGAGAGTTCGCAGCCTGCGTTGGGTCGGGATTCGAGCTCCTATACCTCGCGCAAGGCTGTGGGCAGGGCTGTGGGCGCTTCACTTTGGCGCCCACAGCCCTGCCCACAACCTTGCAGCCAGCATGGTGGCGCGGCGCCGGGCGCGGTCTTCCTGCATCACAACAGGCAACATACCAGTGCGCCCATATCGCTCCATGCAGGCTCAAAAATTCGCTCCCCGAAGTGCTAAAGTGCTATCGCCCACGTAAAAGGTGGGCTCGGGTTGGAGAACCCGATGCAGTTCAGTGACGTGAGGTCACTGCAAGCCGGAAGGTTGGTGACCTTTCGTCCGAGCCCCAATTGGCGGCCCGGACGGGAGGTTCGAAAGAACCTACCGGTTTTCCACTGGACTGCCCGGTTTCTCCACCTGTTCGGGCTGCCGCCAATTCCGGCGGCAGCGTTGACATGCACCAACCAGGAGGAGCTACATGCCACGCGAACCAATCGATCCCCGCGATCCCAACCCCATCCCCCGTTACCTGCCCGAAGCGTTCTCGCAAGAGATGTTCGACCAGCTGGCCGCCATGAAGGAAGTGCAAATGGCCATTCGGCTGCTGCGCAATCTTGTGGATCCGGTCACGCAGGCCGGCGCCTGTGCGCTGGAGCCGGCGGAGATATCAGCGATGTTGAACATTCTTGATGAGATTTTTGCAAGCCGGCTGGCGGCGGCTGAGAAGTTGATGCCGGGGAACTGAAGCTCGCCGGTGAGGGCGTAAATGGGGGTCAGAGTCCAGTTTCGTTCAGTGCTGTTTCGCTCCGGCGAGATCACTGTCCTGAACTGGAATCCGACCCCCATTTACTTCGGACGCGCGGGATATCTTCTCCGACCGATTTACTCTAGGTGTGGAATAGTCTCACAGCCGGCATCGCGGTCTGCCGCTGGCCGCTGTCATCCTGCACCGCCAGATGCAACACCACATCTCGCGGCGAGCGGTGTGTGCGCCGTGCCGGCCGTGGAGGCACCGCCGAGCCGGAAGAAATGCGGACATGTCTGCGAGTCTTCAATTCGGGAATGCGCGGAACCGGCTTTGCCGGGCCGCTGCATTGCCCCCCAGTGGG
>CAZFKW010000428.1:0-3165 GCA_964519795.1 uncultured Ramlibacter sp.
CCTTGGGCCGGCCGGTGGTTCCGCTGGTGTAGAAGAGCCAGGCCAGGTCGTCGGGGCCGGATGCCGCAACCGGTTGCGGCACGCCGTCGTCGAACGGCGCCACCAGGTCGCCGTACTCCAGGGATTCGATATCCACCTGGCGCTCCACGCCCGCCAGGGAGGTGGGCGCAACGTCCGACGTGACGAAGGCCCAGCGCGCCCCGGCGTTACCAATGATCCATTCGGCCTCGCGCGGATGCAGCTTTGCATTGACCGGCACTACAGCCAGACCGGCCCACCATGCCGCCCACAGCACTTCCAGGTAGCGCGGATGGTTGCGCGCGAAGATCACGATGCGGTCGGACTTTGCAAGACCCGCAGCGCACATGCGCCGCGCCAGATGTGCGCTGCGCCGGGCCCATTCGGAATAGCTGGCCCACGGTGAAGTGCCGTTGTAGATCGCGACCTGGTCAGGAGATTGCTGCGCCTGGCGCACAAGAAGATGGGCGAGTTGCATGGTGGTTGTTCGCTTTGAGGTTGATCTGGCGGCAGGCCGGGTGCCAGGCGTCCAGGTCGATTGTGCAGCGGGGCCGAGGCCTTGTGACGGGCGTGCCGGCCTGCCAGTTGCCGCTGCAATTGACAGTCTAGCCTATTGTTCCGATAATAGATACCGAGTTTCGTTAAAGGGAACTGTTTGTCCGCATCGCCGAAGCTTCACCGGAAGCAATTTCAATACAAAAGGAGACCCCCATGGACCGTCGTACTTTCCTGGCAATGTCTGGTGCTGCTGCGATTGCAGGCGCTGCAGTCCCGCTTGCTGCCGCAGCGCAGGAGACTTTCCCTTCCCGCCCGATACGCCTCGTTGTGCCTTTCGCACCGGGCGGCACCACGGATGTTTTTGCGCGACTGTTCTCCACGCATTTCAGCAATGCGCTCGGCGTTCCAGTCGTGGTTGACAACCGTGCGGGCGCTGGCGGCCTGCTCGGCGCAGGAGAAGTTCATCGGGCAGACCCGAACGGCTATACGCTGATCTTCCATAGTCCGACATCGGGCGTGACTGGTCCTTTGACGCGGCGCGCTCCTCCGTTTGACCCGGTCACGGGGTTCTCGCACATCGGCATCCTGGGGGCGACGCCCATCGTGCTGGCCGTCAGCCGTGATTCAGGCATACGGTCCCTGCGTGAACTCATCGCGAAGGCGCGCTCGCAGCCGAACGGCATGAACTATGCCACCGGCGGCACAGGGGGAGGGCCGCACCTGTCGGCCGAACTTTTCCGGGCTCGCGCGGGCGGATTCACTGCCACCCATGTTCCCTACAAGGGCGCGGCTCCCGCACTGAACGACCTGATCGCCGGGCACGTGAGCTACATGACAGATACATTCGTGCCGTTGCTGCCAATGCACAAGGAAGGCCGGATCCGGATCATCTCGGTATTCGGCGCGGAGAGGTCGGCCATCGCGCCGGATGTGCCCACGGCCAGGGAGGAAGGCTTTGACGTCGTCACCCGCATTGCCAACTATCTCAGTGCGCCGCCCGGTACACCGGCTGATCGCCTCAAACGCCTTTCTGACGCCGCGCAAGTCGCCATGGGGCGCAGGGAGGTGGCTGACCGCCTCATGACGCTTGCCTATGTTCCCATTGGCAACTCGACACCCGAGCAGGCGACGCGGTTCATCGCCGATGAGGTGGCGCTGTGGACGCCCGTCATCAAGGCGGCTAAGGTGGAACTGGAATGAAGGCAAGTCAATGCTGAGTCTCACGAGGAAGGTTGCCATCGTCTCAGGAGCGGGCTCCGTCGCTCCAGGTTGGGGAAACGGGCGGGCCACAGCTGTGCTGCTGGCCCGGCAGGGGGCCAGGATTTTTGCCATCGACAGGGACCCCGTTGCAGTTGAGGAGACTGTGCGCATCATCGCGCAGGAGGGGGGCGAAGCCATTGCGCATGTGTGCGACGCCACCGTGGACAGCGCGGTGGAGGCTGCCGTGCAGGCGTGTATCAGCCACTTCGGGCACCTTGACATACTGGTCAATAACGTTGGCGGCTCCCGGCCAGGCGGCGCCGAGGACATGCCGGTCGAAGTCTGGGACCAGCAGATGAACTTCAACCTGCGCAGCGTTTTTCTTTCATGCAAGTACGCGCTGCCGCACCTGCGCGCCAGGCCGGGCAGTGCCATCGTCAACACTTCTTCGGTGGCTGCCATTCGAATGATGAAGTCGCGCGCGCATGTGGCCTACAGCGCGGCCAAATACGGTGTCATTGCCTTCTCCCGCTCGGTCGCGATCGAGAACGCCGCCGCGGGCGTGCGTTGCAACACTGTCATTCCCGGCCTGATGCATACCCCGGTGGTTGCGCACCGGCTGGTGCCCCAACTCGGCGCGCTGGATGCGGCGGAGCTGATTGCGCGCCGCGATGCCCTGGTCCCGATGGGCAAGGCCGGCGATGGATGGGATGTCGCGCATGCAGTGCTGTTTCTGGTGTCAGACGAAGCGCGCCATATCACGGCCACCGAGATCACCGTTGATGGGGGCCTGGTGAGTGCAATGGACTGAACAGGCCATGGCTCGCATCCATTTGCTGGACGACACCGCAGTCGGCCTGTCCGAACTGGTGGGCGCCATCCGCGAACGGCGCGGCGGACAGCTCATCGAGTTGGACAGGCTGCTGCTGCACAGCCCGCCGGTCGCGGAAGGCTGGACCCTGCTGATGGGGAACATCCGCAACAAGCTGACGCTTGACCCCCTGCTCGCCGAACTGGCCATCTGCGCTGTGGCCATCATGAACAAGGCCAACTATGAACTGCATCACCATGCCCCGCCTTTCCTGATGGCAGGCGGAACACAGCAGCAGCTTGATGCACTGCCCGGTCTCCTCGATGAACCTGGAATTCCGGAGCAAAGTGAACTGTTCGACGCAAGGCAGCTTGCAGTCCTGATGCTTGTGTACGAAAGCACCCGGCATGTCAGTGTGGGTGATGTCACATTTGCGGCGGCCAGGCAGGCGTTGGGCAGCGACCGCGTCACATTCGAACTGGTGGTGACGATCGCCGCCTACAACATGGTTTCTCGGATTCTCGTGGCGCTTGAACTGAACGCGTAGTCAGGGGCGCACGCTGCAGGCATCGGCCGATGCAGCAGAGCAACTGGACAATCCGCTAGGCGAGGGCGACAACATGAGCCTGACGGCACAC
>CAZFKW010000429.1:0-3145 GCA_964519795.1 uncultured Ramlibacter sp.
GATCCTGGGCGTCTCCCTTGCCACGGCCCACGCGGCGGCCAACTTCGCGGGCCTCGTGATTCCCGCCTGGCTGGAACCCACGGTCACCCGCATCGGCGCGGCATCACTTGCTCTGGGGCTGATGGCCGCCGGGGCAGGCATGCAGTTCGGCCTGCTCGCCAATGCCAAGACGCTGGCCGTGTGCGTGCTGGCCATCCGGCACCTGTTCACGCCCCTGATCGCCTTCGGCCTGTCGCGCGTGTTTCGTCTTGACCCTGTGCAGACGACCGTGTTGCTGGCGTTCTCCGCGCTGCCAACCGCCTCCAGCTGCTATGTGCTGGCCACGCGCATGGGCTACAACGGTGCCTATGTCGCGGGCCTGGTCACGCTGTCCACGCTGCTGGGGATGGCGAGCCTGCCATTTGCGCTGGGTGTACTGCGCTGATCGAGCGCCCACTGCACATGCTCGCGCACAATGGCGTCCGGATGCTGCGCCTGGCGGCCCAACGCTTCGCGCATGTCGCCTGCCTCGGTATCCCCAAGACCGGCACGCAAGGCGTTGCCCATGGCCACAGCCACATTGCGCAGCCACCGCACATGGCCAATGCGCCGGATCGGGCTGCCTTCGGTCAGGCGCAGAAAATCGGCTTCGCTCCAGTGGAGGAGCGTCACCAACTGCTGGCCCGTCAGCCCCGCGCGTTCGTCAAAGTCCGGCAAGGCATTGCGCCGGGCAAACTTGTTCCAGGGGCAGGCCAACTGGCAGTCGTCACAGCCGTAGATGCGGTTGCCGATCAGCGGGCGCAGTTCCAGCGGAATCGGCCCGGCATGCTCGATGGTCAGGTAGGAGATGCACCGGCGCGCGTCCAGCCGGTACGGCGCAACAATGGCCTGCGTCGGGCAGATGTCTATGCAGGCGCTGCAACTGCCGCAATGCGGCGAGACCGGCTCGCTCGCCGGCAGTTCCAGGTCCACATAGATCTCGCCCAGGAAGAACATCGAGCCGGCCTCCCGGTCCAGCACCAGCGTGTGCTTGCCACGCCAGCCCTGGCCGCTTCGCGCGGCAAGCTCAGCCTCCAGCACCGGGGCGGAGTCGGTAAACACGCGATGGCCGAAGGGACCGATCTCCTGTGCGATGCGGTCGCTGAGCTTCTGCAGGCGGGAGCGCAGGACCTTGTGGTAGTCCCTGCCCCGCGCATACAGCGAGACGATGCCTTCAGCCGGGCGCCCGAGCCGGCTGAACTCAATGGCCTGCCAGTCATCGGGCGTGGACGCCGGCAGGTAGTCCATGCGCACCGTGATGATGCTCACCGTGCCCGGCACCAGCTCGGCAGGTCGCGCTCGCTTGAGGCCATGCGCGGCCATGTAGGCCATTTCGCCATGAAAGCCGTTCTCAAGCCATGTGAGCAATCCGGCCTCGGATGAGGCCAGGTCAATGCCTGCCACGCCAATTTGGGAGAATCCCAGTTCGCGGGCCCAGGCCTGAATACTGGAAACCAGTTGGATGCTGTTGAACGTCACTTGCCGATTGTAGGAAGCACCGGTCCCGGCGCGGGTACCACCGCACTTGTCTGGCGCAGTGAAGAAGACACCCGTGCCTTTGCCATGCGTCTGGCCGCCCTACCCGCGCTGCGCCATGCCTTCATTGAACTGCACGGCGACCTTGGCGCCGGCAAAACCACCTTTGTGCGGCACCTGCTGCGCGCCCTGGGCGTGCAGGGCCGCATCAAGAGCCCCACCTATGCGGTCGTCGAGCCGCATGAAGTGCCGGGCCTCAACATCTGGCATTTCGATTTCTACCGGTTCAGCGACCCGCGCGAATGGGAAGACGCCGGATTCCGCGACATTTTTGCAAGCCCCGGCCTCAAGCTGGCCGAATGGCCCGAAAAAGCCCATGGGCATGTGCCACCAGCCGACCTGTCGATGACAATCGAGTCAATGACCGACGAATCCCGGCACGTGACACTGGCATCGCGCACCGCCACCGGCGCCGAACTCCTGCAAGGGCTCGCCGCATGAAGCGGCGCGGACTGCTGCAAGGTGGCTCCCTGGTGCTGCTGCTGGGTGTGCAGCAGATCGCGCGCGGCGCGAGCATCGTGGCCGTGCGCGTCTGGCCGGCGCCCGAATACACCCGCATCACGATCGAGTCCGATGGACAGCTCATTGCCAGGCAGTTCTTCGTGGCCAGCCCGCCGAGGCTGGCGGTGGACATTGAAGGCATCGATCTCAACCCGGCGTTGCGCGAACTGGTGGCCAAGGTCAGGTCTGATGACCCGTTCATCAGCGGCATCCGCGTCGGGCAGAACGCGCCCAACGTGGTGCGTCTGGTGGTGGACCTGAAGCAGGCCGCCCTGCCCCAGGTGTTCACGCTGCCGCCAGTGGCTGCCTACCAGCACAGGCTGGTGTTTGACCTCTTCCCGGCGCAGGCGGTGGACCCGCTGGAAGCGCTGATTGCCGAAAGGCTCAGGGAGAGCCAGCTGGCCCGTGCGACGCCCGGCACCCCTGCCTTGCCACGCGCACCGGCCGACCCGATTGAAGAACTCATCGCCCGGCAATCACAGAGGCCGGGTTCATCTGCCGCTGCTGGCGGCAGTCCCGCGGCCACAGGGGGGCGAAGCAATGCGCCTGCGCCACCGGCCTCAACACCGCCCGCTGCGACCGAAGGCGGCAAGACCGACCGGCTCATCATCGTCGCGCTGGACCCCGGCCATGGCGGGGAAGACCCGGGCGCCATCGGCCCTGGCGGAACGCGCGAGAAGGATGTGGTGCTGCAAATCGCGCACCGGCTGCGCGACCGGATCAATGCGCAGACCAACATGCGCGCCTTTCTTACACGCGACGCCGACTTCTTTGTGCCACTGGGGGTACGCGTACAGAAGGCACGGCGGGTGCAGGCCGACCTGTTCATCAGCATCCATGCCGACGCCTTCTTCACGCCCAGGCCCCAGGGCGCGAGCGTGTTCGCCCTGAGTGACAAGGGAGCCTCCAGCAGCGCCGCGCGCTGGATTGCGGACAAGGAGAACTCGGCAGACCTGGTGGGCGGGGTGAATGTCAAGGCCAAGGATGCGCAGGTGGCCAGGGCACTGCTTGACATGAGCACCACCGCCCAGATCCGTGACAGCATGCAACTGGGCGGCGTCATGCTGGGCGAGATTGGCCGGGTTGGCAA
>CAZFKW010000430.1:0-3128 GCA_964519795.1 uncultured Ramlibacter sp.
GCCGAAGCGGTCGCGCAGCGGGTTGGTCAGCATGCCGGCGCGGGTGGTGGCGCCCACCAGGGTGAAGGGCTGCAGGTCGAGCTTGATGCTGCGCGCGGCCGGGCCGTCGCCGATCATGATGTCGATCTGGTAGTCCTCCAGCGCGGGGTAGAGGATTTCTTCCACCACCGGGCTGAGGCGGTGGATCTCGTCGATGAAGAGCACATCGTTCTTCTCGAGATTGGTCAGCAGCGCTGCCAGGTCCTTGGGCTTTTCCAGCACCGGTCCGGAGGTCTGGCGCAGGTTGACACCCAGCTCATGCGCAATGATGTGGGAGAGCGTGGTCTTGCCCAGGCCCGGCGGGCCGAACAGCAACACATGGTCCAGCGCTTCCTCGCGCTTGCGCGCAGCGCCAATGAAGATCTCCAGCTGCTCGCGCACCTTCGCCTGGCCCACGTATTCGTCCAGCAGCCTGGGCCGCAGGGCGCGTTCGATCATTTCCTCATTGGGGGAAGCCGGCGCGGCCGAAACCACCCGCTTTGACGGCGGCATGGCGAAGTCGTCGGTCTGGATGCTCATGTTTTCACTTGTTCAACGACTTCAGCGCGAGCTTGATTCCTTCGCTCACGCCCACATCCCTGGGCAGCGCCTTGAGGGAGGCGGCGGCCTCACGGTCGCTGTAGCCCAGCGCAACCAGCGCCTGCAGGATGTCGGCCTGCGCGTCGCTCGACACACTGGCCGTGCCAGCGCCCAGGTCGGGGCCAAACTTGCCCTTGAGTTCCAGCAGCAGCCGCTCGGCGGTTTTCTTGCCGATGCCCGGCACCTTGACCAGGCGGCCTGCGTCCTGCGCTGTGACGGCCTGGGCAATGTCGGCCACGCTCATGCCAGACAGCACGCTCAAGGCGGTGCGCGGGCCGACGCCGGAGATCTTGATGAGCTGGCGGAAGGCCTCGCGTTCGCTGGCCGATGCAAAGCCGTAGAGGATCTGCGCGTCCTCACGCACCACAAAGTGCGTGAGCAGCGTGATCTTCTCGCCCAGGCCGGGCAGGTTGTAGAAGGTGCTCATCGGCACATCGACCTCATAGCCGACGCCGTTGCAGTCAAGCAATACCTGCGGGGGATTTTTTTCCGCGAGAAGTCCCTGCAATCGACCGATCATGTGAATTCTTTCCAGGAACACCGCGCAACCGGCTTTGCCGGGCCGCTGGTGTTGCCCCCTTGAGGGGGCGGCGGCCGCAGGCCGCTTCGGGAGGGAGCGTATCTCATGGCTGGACGAGACCGCGCCGGGCAGCTTCCAGGGCAGCCTCGGCCCGCGACGACACATTCAGCTTGCGGTACACCTGCTTGATGTGGTCAGCAATCGTGTGCTTGGACAAGCCGAACTGCAGCGCGATCTCGGGCAGCGTATAGCCCTTGGCCACGCGCTGCAGAACGTCCGTCTCGCGCTCGGTCAGGCTGACTTCATTTTCCACATGGCGCATCAATGACTCGCGGCGGTGCGTGGCGCTGGCAAAGTGGGCCAGCACGCGGCGTGCGATGGGCGGCGACAGGGGCGGCTCGCCCTGGGTCATGCGCAGCAGTTGCGCCACCAGCGCCTCCTGCGGCTGCTCCTTGAGCAGGTAGCCGAAGGCGCCGGCCTGCAGGGCCGGGAAAAGGTGCTCGTCGTCGTCATAAATGGTCACAACCACGGGCAGCGCCTGCGGCTGATGGCGGCGCAGCGCGGTGATCACGTCGGTGCCATTGCCGTCGGGCAGGCCGAGGTCAATCAGCGCCAGGTCAAAGTCCTGCTGCTGCACGCATTCCAGGGCCTGGTCCAGCCGGGCCGCCGTCACCACCTGCAGGCCCGCAAACGCGGCACAGACGACTTGCCCGAGCCAGTTCCGGATCTCGGGCAGGTCTTCGACAATCAGGGCGTGCTGCATATGCGGGTGATATTAGCGGATTGCCCTCAGGACAGGTTCGCCGGGCGCGAGACAGCTGCATCCGCCTGCAGGTCCAGCGGCACCACCAGTTGCAGGAGGGTGCCGCCCATCGGCCCGGCGCTGGAGCTGTGGCGGCCGGCCAGGTTGCGCACCCGCCGCTCGATGTTGGGCAGTCCATGACCGCTGCCGGAGCTGGCCTTGGCGTCCTTGAGGCCCCAGCCGTCGTCCTCCACCTCCATGCGCAGGTTGCCCTCGCCGAAGGCAATCCGCACCCGGCAGCGGCTGCCCCCGCTGTGGCGGATGGCATTGGACACGGCCTCGCGCAACACCCGGGTGAGCTGCACGTGGGTGCGGGCGGGCAGCACCAGGCCGGCCGGCGGCTCGTCAGCCTCCCAGAATGCGGCGAAACCGGCCGCATCCAGCCGTGTCACAGTTTCTGCGCGCCAGTCGGCGAGCACATCTTCAGCGCTGGCCGGCTCGCCCGTCAGCCCGCGCACTGACAGCCGCATCTCGTCCAGCGCCTGCCGCGCCATGCCGGCCACGCGCGCCGAATCGCTGGCCTGGGCAATGGTCAGGAGCTTGGCGCCCAGGTCGTCATGCAGGTCAGAGGCAATGCGCTGGCGTTCCTGCTGCTTGGCCTGCTTTGTGCGCAACTCGGTAAGCTGGGCGTAGCTGTGCTCTATTTCCGAGGACTTCTGCGCGACCCTCTGCTCCAGTTCCTCGTTGGCCGACTCGGCCTGGCTCAGTGCCTGGACAAACATCTGGATCAGCCGGATGCCGATCACCACAAACAGCAGGGGCATCGCGAAATGAATCACATGGATCTTGGGCAACGGCAGCAAGTCATTCTGCAGCGCAATCTCGATTCCGGCCAGCGCCACGGCCACCACGAGCACACTGCTCATCAGCCAGAACTCGCGGCGGTAAGAACGCCAGGCCGTGCGGAAAAAATAGGCCACGCAAACCAGGAACTCCAGCGCGACCAGGTTGTACACGGCACTGGCGGTCATCAACAGGTGGCCCGGGCCGGACAGGAACAGCACCACCGGCACAACGAGGGCCTGCGTCAGGAAGAAAACATCCACCCAGAGGTTGCGCCGGCTCACGAAGCGCAGCAGGAACAGGTAGGCACAACCCAGCACCGGCGGGAAGGCACTGCAGATCAGGATCTCGGTGTGCAGGTGTGACAGCGGCACGTTCTGCACAAAAAGGCGCGTGCTGATCAGC
>CAZFKW010000431.1:0-3127 GCA_964519795.1 uncultured Ramlibacter sp.
ACAAGGGCCAGGGCGGCAACCGCCGCGGCAAGATAGGGCCTGGGTTTCATGTCTGTCTCCTGATGTTTCCTGAAATGGGCTTTCACGGAATCACTCTAACCGCGCACAAATGATTCTTCTAATCAATCGTTCCCTGTGTAAACCCTACGTCCAGCCCGTTGCGCCCGCCGGCCAGCCGCGCCGGTATGAGGGCGTGCATCCCCGCATCCGGCCTTGCCGCGCGACTCATCGGCTCCTGATCCCTGGCATGCGTAACGACCTGAATCAAGGGATATCGCGAGCACGGGTATCATCTTCCATCATGTCAGAGCAACGCATCCAGCAGCACTTCATCGACAGCGCCGACCTCAAGTACCAGGCCGCGCAAATCCTCAGCAAGCCCATTGCCGCCGCCATCCAGGCCATCCTGGCCTGTGTCACCAGCGGCGGCAAGGTGCTGGCCTGCGGCAACGGCGGCTCGGCAGCCGATGCCCAGCACTTCTCGGCAGAGTTTGTGGGGCGTTTCGAGCGCGAGCGGCCCGAACTGGGCGCCATCGCGCTCACGACCGACAGCTCCATCCTCACGGCCATTGCCAACGACTACGACTTCAATGTCATCTTCTCCAAGCAGGTGCGCGCGCTCGGCCAGGCCGGCGACGTGCTGCTGGCGCTGTCCACCAGCGGCAACTCGGCCAATGTGCTGGCGGCCATAGAGGCCGCCCATGAGCGCGAGATGACCGTTGTGGCGCTCACCGGCAAGGGCGGCGGCAAGATGACGCATGCCCTGCGTGAGACCGATGTCCATATCTGCGTGCCGCACGACCGTACGGCCCGCATCCAGGAAGTACATATCCTGGCCATCCACTGCATCTGCGACGGCGTGGATGCCCAGTTACTTGGTGAACAGGAGACCCCGACATGAAACATGCAAATGTGCTGCGCCTTGCGGCATCCCTGGTAGCTGGCGCCGTTCTCGTGGGCAGCCTTGCTGCGTGCGCGCCGCTGGTGGTGGGCGGTGCGGTGGTGACCGGTATGGTGGCAACCGACCGGCGCACATCGGGCGCCCAGCTGGAAGATGAAGGCATCGAGCTGCGCGCCGCAAGCCGGGTGCGCGAACTCCTGGGCGAGCGCGGCCATGTGAACATCGCCAGCTACAACCGCCAGGTGCTGCTGTCCGGCGAAGTGCCAGGTGAGCAGGCGAAGAAGGACGTTGAGCAGGCCGTGTCGCGCGTACCGAATGTGCGTACCATCGTCAACGAGCTGGCGGTCCTGGGCAACACCACACTGGCCCAGCGTTCGGCGGACACGCTGGTCACCGGCAAAGTCAAGGCCTCCCTGGTGGATGCCAAAGACCTCCAGGCCAACGCCTTCAAGGTCGTCACCGAGCGCGGCACCGTTTACCTCATGGGCCGCGTGACCCAGCGCGAAGCGGACCGCGCGACGGCTATCACCCGCAGCATCAGTGGCGTCCAGCGGGTCGTGCGCATCCTTGAGATCATCACGGAAGACGAGCTCAAGCAGATGATGCCGGCACCGGCCCCTGCCCCGGCATCCGGCGCGCCAGCCCCGAGGTCCTGAGGGAATTGTCATTGCGGACTTGATCCGCAATCCATGGTGGCGTTGCAGCAATGTTGTTTCGTGCAACGATGGATTCCGGGTCAAGCCCGGGGTGACAGACCGCTGGAAATCGTGACGGGCGCTACTTCAGACGTTTGACGAGGCTGGAGGTATCCCAGCGTTGGCCGCCCATGGCTTGTACGTCGGCGTAAAACTGGTCGACCAGTGCGGTCACCGGAAGCCTGGCGCCGTTTCGCTTTGCTTCGTCCAGGACCAGGCCCAGGTCCTTGCGCATCCAGTCCACTGCAAAGCCGAAATCGAACTTGCCGGCAATCATGGTCTTTCCGCGATTGTCCATCTGCCAGCTCTGCGCGGCGCCCTTGCCGATGACATCGAGCACCTGCTCCATGTCCAGGCCCGACTTCTGGCCGAAAGCGATGGCTTCCGACAGGCCCTGCACCAGTCCGGCAATGCAGATCTGGTTCACCATCTTGGCCAGCTGGCCCGCGCCGGCGGCGCCCAGCAGTGTGAACGCGCGTGAGAAGGCCATGGCCGTCGGCCTGGCAGCGTCGAAGGCCGCCTGGTCTCCGCCGCACATGACAGTGAGCATGCCGTTTTGCGCCCCGGCCTGGCCGCCGGAGACCGGCGCATCAACGAACTGCAGCCCCGTGTCCCTGGCCGTGGCGTAAAGCTCGCGCGCGACATTGGCTGAGGCTGTCGTGTGATCCACGAACACTGCCCCGGCCTTCATGCCGGCGAAGGCACCGTCGGCCCCCAGTACCACCGAGCGCAGGTCGTCATCGTTGCCGACGCAACAGAACACAATGTCTGCATCCTTGACGGCCTCGCGCGGCGTCGGGGCTGACTGGCCCTTGAATTCAGCGGCCCACGCCGCGGATTTGGCCGCACTGCGGTTGTAGGCTGTCACCTGGTGCCCGGCGAGTGCCAGGTGACCGGCCATCGGGTAGCCCATGACGCCGAGGCCGAGAAAGGCGACCTTGCGGGACGGGGAGGGTTCGTAGGTTTTGGGGTTGGTGCTGCTCATGGAGGGTTCAAGATCCTGTCTGTCAGACGATGGCGAGATGTTCTGTTCCTGCAGAGAGGTCCTGCGTCTTCGCGCGCTGTGAATTGAGTTTGATCTGCAGGCGCAGGTCGTTCACCGAGTCGGCGTTGCGGAGCGCGTCTTCGTAGCTGATGATGTTGCTCTCGTAAGCGTCAAACAGCGCCTGGTCGAAGGTCTGCATCCCCAGGTTGCGGCTCTTCTTCATGATCTCCTTGATCTCGGACACCTCGCCCTTGAAGATCAGGTCGGAAATCAGCGGTGTGTTCAGCATGATCTCAACCGCCGCCTGGCGGCCCTTGCCATCCTGCTTGGGCACGAGGCGCTGCGAGATCAGCGCCTTCAGGTTGAGTGACAGGTCCATCAGCAACTGGGCGCGCCGCTCTTCAGGGAAGAAGTTGATCACCCGGTCCAGCGCCTGGTTGGCACTGTTGGCGTGCAGGGTGGCCATGCAGAGGTGGCCTGTCTCGGCAAAGGCGACCGCATGCTCCATGGTCTCGCGGTCGCGGATTTCGCCGATGAGGATCACGT
>CAZFKW010000432.1:0-1926 GCA_964519795.1 uncultured Ramlibacter sp.
GATATGCCCCCCGGTGCTGCCCGCCATGATCAATGCGCACCGGGTCATGCGCGGCCTCCCCTCATGAGCTGCCGGTTCTCGAAGTCAATGCGCAGCACCACCGCCAGCGCGATCATGTTCATGAGAATCGCCGACCCGCCATAGCTCATCAGTGGCAATGTCAGTCCCTTCGTCGGCAACGCGCCCAGGTTCACCCCCATGTTGATGAAGGCCTGGAAACCCATCCAGATGCCAACCCCTTGAGCGACGAGACCCGCGAACACACGGTCCAGTGCAATGGCCTGACGGCCGATGTGGATGATGCGGCGCGTGAGCCAGAGGAACAGGAACAGCACAATGAGCACGCCGATGAGGCCGAACTCCTCGCCGATCACCGCCAGCAGGAAGTCCGTGTGCGCCTCCGGCAGCCAGTGCAGCTTCTCGACACTGCCGCCCAGGCCCACGCCAAAGACTTCGCCGCGGCCAAAGGCAATCAGCGAGTGCGACAGCTGGTAGCCCTTGCCGAGCGCATGCTTTTCGCTCCACGGGTCCAGGTAGGCAAAGATGCGTTCGCGGCGCCAGTCCGACATCGCGATCATCAGCATGAAGGCCACAACCAGCACGGCTGCAATCAGGAAGAACATGCGGGCGTTCACACCGCCCAGGAACAGGATGCCCATGGCGATCACGGCAATCACCATGAAGGCGCCCATGTCCGGCTCCGCCAGCAGCAGCGAGCCAACAACCGCCACCGCCACACCCATGGGCAGCACGGCGCGGAAGAAGCGCTCCTTCACATCCATCTTGCGCACCATGTAATCGGCCGCATACAGCAGTACCGCAAACTTTGCCAGCTCTGAAGGCTGGAAGTTCATCACGCCCAGCGAGATCCAGCGGCGCGCGCCGTTCACGCCCCTGCCGATGCCCGGCACCAGCACCAGCACCAGCAGGATCAGGCAGGCGACAAAGAGCCAGGGCGCCACCTTCTCCCAGGTCGCCAGCGGAATCTGGAAGGCGATCAGCGCCGCCATGAAGGCAATCAGCAGCGAGATGACATGCCGGACCAGGAAGTGGGTGTGTGCGTAACGCGCAAACTTGGGGTTGTCCGGCATGGCAATGGAGGCCGAATACACCATGACCAGACCGAAGGCCAGCAGCGCGACAGTGACCCACACGAGGCCCTGGTCGAAGCCTGCGACGCGCGCGGGCGCCGCTGCAGTCCGCGAGAACGACGTCCCGCCGATGCGCACCGGCAGCGCATCAGCCGCGCGCCCCAGCCCACCCGTGAGGCCGGACCAAAAGGCTGCCAGGCGGTCGCCGATGCCTTGCGATGCCACGCTCATGAACCGCCCTCCATGATCATGCCCTGCCTGTCGGCCAGGGTCCTCACGGCCGCGACGAACACTTCGGCGCGGTGCGGGTAGTTGCGGAACATGTCAAAACTTGCGCAGGCAGGCGACATCAGGACGGCATCGCCTGCATGCGCGAGACGCGTGGCGACATCCACCGCCTCTTCCATCGTGGCGGCGTTTTCCATGGGCACGCTGGTCGCTGCGAGCGCATCGCGGATCTGCGGTGCATCGCGGCCGATCAGCACGACGCCGCGCGCATGGCGCTGCACGGGCACTGCAAGCGGCGTGAAGTCCTGGCCCTTGCCGTCGCCACCCAGGATGACCACCACGCGGCGTTCGGCGCCCAGGCCGTAGAGCGCCGCGACGGTGGCGCCCACATTCGTGCCCTTGCTGTCGTCGAAGTACTCGACGTCATTGATGATGGCGACCGCCTCCACGCGGTGCGGCTCGCCCTTGTATTCGCGCAGGCCATAGAGCATGGGGCCGAGCGGGCAGCCAGCGGCGCTGGCCAGTGCCAGGGCGGCCAGGGCATTGACGGCATTGTGGCGGCCGCGGATGCGCAAGGCATCTGCGGGCATCAGGCGCTGATAAAAGA
>CAZFKW010000432.1:1936-3105 GCA_964519795.1 uncultured Ramlibacter sp.
TTTTCAGCTTTCGGGTTTCGTCCGCTTCAATGGCCCGCACCAGCCAGGCCATGCCATTGACGGTTTCGATGCCGAAGTCGCCGGGGCGCCGGGGCATGTCCGCGCCGAAGGTCTGGTGCGCGCGCTGCACCATCTTTCCTCCCTTGATCCGCACTGGGGCAGGCAGCATCGCCATGACCAGCGGGTCTTCACGGTTGAGCAGCATCAGCGAACGCTCACCGAACACCCTCGCCTTGTCGGCGCCGTAGGCCTCCATGCTCCCGTGCCAGTCCAGGTGGTCCTGCGTCAGGTTGAGCACGGTCGCCGCAGTGGGCTCGAAATTCGTCACGCCGTGCAGCTGGAAGCTGGACAGCTCGATCACCCAGACTTCAGGCAGGTTGTTGGCGTCCAGCCTTTCGGTCAGCGTGTCGAGCAGCGTCGGGCCGATGTTGCCGGCCACGGCCACTGACTTGCCTGCCCGCTCGACCAGCTGCCCTGTGAGCGCCGTCACGGTGGTCTTGCCGTTGGTGCCGGTGATGGCGAGGATTTTCGGCGCGTAGCCGGTCTCCGCAGGTGCGGCGGGCGGGACGACCGGAGGCGGGTCGGCGGTGTCGTCGTTGGCTGCGGCGGGCTCTGCCACAACAGCAGAATCGGCAGCGGATTCAGGCCCGCCGGCATCATCTTCTGGATCGGCGTCCATGCCCGCTTCCACTTCGGCTTCCACTTCCACTTCCACTTCTTCGGCTTCGGCTTCGGCTTCAGATTCAGATTCAGATTCAGATCCGGGCTCTGCCAGGGTCCCGGCATCAGCCAGAGCCGCCACATCGCCATCGGCCACCAGTTCCACAGGCACGGCCTTCAAGTCCGCAAGTGCCTGGCTGAACAGGCTCAGCTCGCCACCCGTCCACAGCCCCACCGCCCTTGCAGCAGACATGACAGGTTCAATCGACGCCGGGGTGAGGCCCGGACTTGCGAACACCGCGCGGATGTCCGTGCCTTCCAGCAACGCAGCCTCGAACGGCCCGCCCACAAAGCGGGCTGACGGCACATCAGCACGCAAGGTCTCCATGTTCGGTGGCGCCTCGCGAGTGTCGGCGACGGTGACCTGCGCACCACAGCGGTCGCACCAGCGCGCCATCGCCAGCCCGGACGCACCGAGACCCAGGACGAGAACGTGGAGGTCTTTGAGG
>CAZFKW010000433.1:0-3079 GCA_964519795.1 uncultured Ramlibacter sp.
GCCCCAAGGCCCACCTGGGTTCGGCCGTCATCAACTGGGGTCCTTACTACATCAAGGCCGTTCGTGATGCGCTGGAAAACAAATGGACTGGCAACACCGGCGTGTGGTGGGGTGTGAAGGAAGGCGCGATCGAAATGGTCAACATCGCCGCCGACGTGCCTGAAGAAACCAGGACGCAGATCGCCGAAATCAAGAAGGGCCTGACCGACGGCACCTTCAACATCTGGAAGGGTCCGATCGTAGGCCAGGACGGCAAGGAAATTCTGGCCAAGGACGTTGTCGCGGATGACAAGTTCCTGGGCGGCGTGAACTTCTACGTCAAGGGCGTGGAAGGCAAGGTTCCAGGCGACAAGAAATAAGCCTGTTGAAGCACGAAAGGCCGTCTTTCGAGACGGCCTTTTTCATTCGGAGGGCGCCATGTCCAGATTCACCCACATCACCCCTGACAAGCTGCCGGCCTTGCTCACGCGCATGCCCAAGGCCGAACTGCACATGCACATTGAAGGCTCGCTGGAGCCTGAGCTGATCTTTGCGCTGGCGCGGCGCAATGGCGTGGCTATCCCTTATGCCGACGTGGAGGCGCTGCGCCGCGCCTATGCGTTTACCAACCTGCAGAGCTTCCTGGACATCTACTACGCGGGCGCCAGTGTGCTCATCACCGAGCACGACTTCTACGACATGGCCTGGGCTTACCTGCTGCGCGCGCAGGCCGACAACGTCGTTCACACCGAGATGTTCTTTGACCCGCAAACGCACACGGCTCGTGGCGTGGCCATGGGAACCATCATCAACGGCTTGCACCGCGCCTGTATGGACGCGAAGGACAAGCTCGGCGTGAGCGCCCTGCTCATCCTGTGCTTCCTGCGCCACCTGAGCGAGGAGGACGCATTCCAGACGCTGGAGCAGGCGCTGCCATACAGGGACAAGTTCATTGGGGTGGGTCTGGACTCCAGCGAGCTCGGCCACCCGCCCGAAAAGTTCGCGGGCGTGTTTGCACGCTGCCGCGAGCTGGGCTTTCACCTGGTGGCCCATGCTGGCGAGGAGGGGCCGCCGGCGTATGTGTGGACGGCGCTTGATGTGCTGAAGGTGGAGCGCATCGACCACGGCGTGCAATCCACCAAAGACCCGGAGCTGATGAAGCGCCTGGCGCGCGACCGCATTCCGCTGACGGTGTGCCCGCTGTCCAACCTCAAGCTCTGCGTGTTCCCGGCGCTTGCCGAACACAACCTGGGCGCGCTGCTGGATGCGGGCCTGGTTGCCACCGTCAATTCAGACGACCCGGCCTACTTTGGCGGCTACATGAACGAGAACTTCCTGCAGACCTTCGCGGCGACGGGCTTGACTGCGCAGCATGCGTACCAGCTGGCGCGCAACAGTTTTGACGCCAGCTTTGCAGATGCATCGCGCAAGCGCGCATGCATGGACAGCCTCGACGCCGCCTTCGCAGCAGCATCCTGAGACAAGACCCAGCCATTTGGCGCAGGCCTTACGGCTCGTAGTCAGAGGTCTCTTGCGTTCCTAGAATCCCGCCGCATAGAGGCACATACGAGTTCATCGCCGCCTCATCAACAGGGGTGGATTCTCGATGGTTGGATGCAAGGAGGGGCGGCGCGCGATACGCCGTCGGAACGCGATGGTCATGGCTGCGCTGGCAGCGTTGGCGTCAGTCGCAGGCTCACCGGTCAATGCCCAGGCGCCTGGAGCGCGGGCAAGCGATGCTGCCGAGCAGCGCCGGGCGCAAGAGCGTGAGGAGTCGCGCAGGCAGATGCTTCAGCGGCAACCGCAGGAGCGCAGTGCCACATCCGCCCCAGCGCCCCAGGCAGCACTACCTGAAGGAGAAACCGCTTGCACAGGCATCCGGCAACTTGAGTTTCGCGGCGCCCTGAAAGGCCTGTAATACGACGTCTTCGCCGGCACGCCGGTGCGCCGGCCATCTTTTCTTGCCGTGGGCGCTCCCCCCTGTATTGCCGCGCTCTTTTTTGGGGCTGCCTTCGCTCTTGCCACGTAAAATCCCCCCACGCCACCGCCGCCCCGCAGTGCCGTGTTTCCTTTCTGGGGCCATGTAGAGGACTACCATGTACAAAAACCTCGCCGCAGCGCTGCGTGCTGCTTCCTGTTGCACGCTCGCCGCCGCCAGTTGTTTATCTCCCGCTTTCTCGCAAACCACACCCGCGGCGGCGCCCCCGCTCAAGGTGGGCTTTGTCTACGTCGCGCCGCTGACGGATGCCGGCTGGGTGCGCCAGCATGAAGAGGGCCGCAAGGCTGTCGATGCTGCGCTGGGCGGCAGGGTCAAGACCACTTTTGTCGAGAACGTGCCCGAAGGCGCGGACGCCGAGCGGGTGATCCGCGATCTGGCGCGGCAGGGGCACAAGCTCATTTTCACGCCCAGCTTCGGCTACATGGAGCCCACGCTCAAGGTGGCAAAGGAGTTTCCGGACGTCAGGTTCGAGTCCATCACCGGCTACAAGACCGCACCCAATGTGGCCGTGGCCAATGCGCGCTACTACGAGGGCCGCTACCTGGCGGGCGTCGCAGCCGGCCGCATGACCAGGACCCATATTGCCGGCTATGTGGCGGGCTTCCCCATTCCCGAAGTCCTGCAGGGCATCAATGCCTTCACGCTGGGCATGCGCTCGGTGAACCCGAAGGCGACGGTCAAGGTCGTCTGGCTCAATGCCTGGTTCGACCCGCCGCGCGAGCGTGACGCGGCCATGGTGCTGTTCAATCAGGACGTGGACGTCATCGCCTTCCACACCGGCTCCACCGCCGTCATGGCCGCCGCCCAGGAGCGCGGCAGGCTGGCCGTGGCCTACCACTCCGACATGCGCAAGGTCGCCCACGATGCGCAGATCATCGCGGTTACCCACCAGTGGGGCGACTACTACACGCGCCGCACCGCTGCCGTGCTCGACGGCAGCTGGAAAAGTGGCAACGTCTGGGGCGGCGTGAAGGAAGGCATGATCCGCGCGGGCGACTTTGGCAAGGCGGTACCCAGGGCTGTGCAGGATGAAGTGCTGGCGCGCCAGAAGGACATCGCCACCGGCAAGCTCCACCCGTTCACCGGCCCCATCACTGATAA
>CAZFKW010000434.1:0-3076 GCA_964519795.1 uncultured Ramlibacter sp.
TTGGCGAAGAACTGCACGTCGTCGATCAGCAGCAGGTCCAGCGAGTGGTAGCGCTCCTTGAACTCGTCAAAGGTTTTGCGCTGGTACGCCTTGACCACATCCGAGACGAACTGCTCGGCATGGATGTAGAGAACTTTGGCGTCGGGCCGGTCGGCGAGCAGGTAGTTGCCCACAGCGTGCATCAGGTGGGTCTTGCCCAGACCGACACCGCCGTAGATGAAGAGCGGGTTGTACAGCTGGCCCGGCGTGCCTGCCACATGCATGGCTGCAGCGCGGGCCATGCGGTTGGCCGTGCCCTCGACCAGGGTCTCGAAGGTCAGGGCTGTGTTGAGCCGGTTCTTGAAGGCGTTGAGTCCATCGTCACCGCCCAGGCCGGCTGGTTCGGGCGTAGCGCCCATCTCTACTATGGCGGGAGTTGCATAAGTACGGGCTTGTGGCTCGCGAGGAGCAAGTGCTAACTCAAGCTGTATCGGCTGGCCGTAAAGCTTTTCCAGCAGGCTGGCGATGCGGCTGGAATACTGGGCACGGACCCAGTCGAGCTTGAAGCGGTTGGCCACATAAACGGTGCACTTGGAGAGGTCGTCAGCCACTACGGCTGCAAGGGGTTTGATCCAGGTGTTGTACTGCTGCTCGGGGAGTTCCTGGGCCAGCTGCTCGACGCAGGCTTGCCACAGGCTTTGCCCTGCGCTCTGGCTGGCGGATGCAGCCAGGCTTTGGTTCTGTCCCTCTGTCATTGTTGTTTGCTTCTGTGGATATTTGGCGCTGCCTGTGGCTGCGGATTGTAATTTATCAAGGCCTTATCCACAATTCGATTTCAATGACGGCAGTGGGGCGGGGATACTGGCTGGACTTACAGCGCCACACGCAATAAAGCCTGTAAAGGCTTGCTGGTCATGGGAAATGTGGCGATAATCGCGGGTTTCCCTGATTGTCGTCAGGGTCGCTTCAAAGGCGGTCGCGCAAGTAGGTCACACGTGCATGTCACAGGTGACTGAAGGGCACCGTACCCAACCTTCCAGGACAATTCATCATGAAACGCACTTACCAGCCCTCCAAGATCCGCCGCGCCCGCACCCATGGCTTCCTCGTGCGCATGAAGACCCGCGGCGGCCGCGCCGTCATCAACGCACGCCGCGCCAAGGGCCGCAAGCGCCTGGCAGTCTGATACTGGCGCCCGACGCTGGTTTGGCCCGGGCAGTGCAGCGCCTCAAGACGCGAGCCCAGTTCCAGGCCACCATGTCAGGCGGCACGGTTGCCAGAACCGCGCACTTTGTCCTGCACCGCGTCGAGCTGGACTCGGCCAACCGGGCATTCGCGGCAGCCAAACCAGCCAGTCATCCCGTCAATCTCTACGCATCAGGGCCTGAGTCGTTCCGACCGCAGGCCCTGTTTGCTGTTCAGGACTGCTGGTTAAGCCCCCTGGTCCCCAAGCGCTGGGCCAAACGCGCCGTCACCCGCAACACCATCAAACGCCAGATCTTCAACGTGAGCGCTTCCTTCGAACACCGCCTGCCCCAGGCCGCCCATGTGGTGCGGCTGCGCAGCACGTTCGACCGCAAGGAGTTCGTCAGCGCTACCTCTGATGCACTCAAGCTGGCGGTGCGCACCGAGCTTGAAGAGCTGTTTGCCAGGGCGGTGGCGGCATGATCCGCTGGTTCCTCATCACCCTGGTCAAGGGCTACCGCCTGCTGCTGAGCCCCTGGCTTGGCTCGGCCTGCCGCTTTGAGCCCACCTGCTCGGCGTATTCCCTGCAGGCGCTGGAGCAGCACGGCGCCGCCGCCGGCAGCTACCTGACCCTGGCGCGCCTTGTGCGCTGCCACCCCTGGTGCGACGGCGGCCACGACCCCGTTCCCCCAGAAAAGCCGCGGTTGTTCACGCACCTGCGACACTGCGCACCGCATCAACCTCCTCAAAAGAAATCTCCATGAACGACATTCGCCGCACCATCCTGTGGGTGATATTTGGCTTCTCCATGGTCCTGCTCTGGGACCAGTGGCAAATCCATAACGGCAAACAGGCCACGTTCTTCCCCGCGCCGGTCAAGACCGTTCCCGCCGCGAGCGCGCCGGGTGCTGGGGCACCGGCCTCTGCGGGTTCCGTGCCCTCGTCCGTTCCACCCGCGGCAGCCACGCCGGCCACCGCTGCAGCGGTGCCGCCGTCCTCCGGCGCGCCGGCCACCCTGCCCGGCTCTTCCACGCCAACGCCCTCTGCCACCCGCGAGAGCGTCGTCGTCACCACCGACGTGCTCAAGCTGACGTTCGACACCGAGGGCGGCTCCATCATCCGCAGTGAGTTCCTGCAGCATGTGGGCGAGCAGAAGACCGGGACCTTCGTGTTGATGGACCAGAGCGCGCAGCGCGTGTACCTCGCGCAGTCGGGCCTGATCGGCGGCAATTTCCCCACGCACAAGACGCTGATGACCTTCAGCGGCGACCGGAACCTCAAAGACGGCGCCAATGAACTTGTCGTGCGCTTCGAGTCCCCGGACGTCGGGGGCGTCAAGCTTGTCAAGACCTGGACACTCAAGCGCGGTTCCTATGACATCGCCGTCAAGCATGAAGTGGTCAACACTGGCAGCGCGACGGTGTCGCCGCAGCTCTATGTGCAGCTGGTGCGCGACGGCAACGCGCCGCCCGGTGAGTCGTCGTTCTACGCGACGTTCACCGGCCCCGCCGTCTACACCGAAGAAAAGAAGTTCGAGAAGATCGACTTCTCCGACATCGAGAAGAACAAGGCGACCTTCGAGAAGGTGTCGTCCACTGGCTACGTGTCCATGGTGCAGCACTACTTTGCCTCGGCCTGGATTCTCGGCCAGGGCATCCGGCGCGATTTCTTCGCCCGCAAGGTGGACAACAACCTTTACTCCGTCGGCATGATCACCACGCTGGACGCGATTGCGCCCGGTACCACCAAGACCCTGGACGCAACGCTGTTCGTGGGTCCGCAGGTCGAGAAAGTGCTGGAGTCCATCGCCCCCGGCCTGGACCTGGTCAAGGACTACGGCTGGCTGACCATCCTGGCCAAGCCGCTGTACTGGCTGCTCGAGAAGCTCCACAGCTACCTGCTGAACTGGGGC
>CAZFKW010000435.1:0-3051 GCA_964519795.1 uncultured Ramlibacter sp.
ACCATTTCCTGGTCTTGGGTCAGCAGCACCAGACTACTCCGCTCAGATGAGCTCGACGGCCAGCGCCGTGCCTTCGCCGCCGCCAATGCACAGCGTGGCAATTCCTTTTTTCAGGCCGCGAGCCTTGAGTGCATGGATCAGCGTCACGATGATGCGCGCGCCGCTGGCACCAATGGGATGGCCCAGGGCACAGGCGCCACCATTGACGTTCACGATGTCGTGGCTGATGCCAAGCTCTTCCATCGCAGCCATGGGCACAACGGCAAAGGCCTCATTTATTTCCCACAAGTCCACATCCTTGGCCGTCCAGCCGATCTTCTTGAGCAGCTTGTTGACGGCGCCGACCGGCGCGGTGGTGAACCACTCGGGCTCCTGTGCAAAGGTGGCATGGCCAACGATGCGGGCAATCGGCTTTGCGCCAAGCTCTTTCGCAGTGGATTCCCGTGACAGCACCAGAGCCGCAGCGCCATCGTTGATGGAAGAGCTGGAGGCAGCGGTGATCGTGCCGTCCTTGCGGAACGCGGGCCTGAGTGTTGCAATCTTGTCAAGCTTGACCTTGCCCGGACCTTCATCAATGCTGATGACTGTCTCGCCGCTGCGGCCCTTGACGGTGATCGGCGTGATCTCGTCCCTGAATGCGCCGGATTCGGTCGCCGCCTTGGCACGCTGCACGCTGGCGGTCGCGAACGCATCCTGGGCCTCACGGGTGAATTTGTACTTGTCGGCGCACTGCTCGCCAAACGTGCCCATTGCGCGGCCGGGCTCGTAGGCGTCTTCCAGGCCGTCCAGCATCATGTGGTCATAAATGCGGTCGTGGCCGATGCGCACACCGCTGCGGCCCTTGAGCAGCAGGTGCGGGGCGTTGGTCATGCTCTCCATGCCGCCCGAGACCATGATGTCCCGGCTGCCCGCGACCAGCTGGTCGAAGGCCAGCATGGTCGCCTCCATGCCCGAGCCGCACATCTTGGACAAGGTGACCGCGCCGGTACTCGCCGGCAGGCCGCCCTTGAAGCCTGCCTGGCGTGCTGGCGCCTGGCCCTGGCCGGCCATGAGGCAGTTGCCAAACAGCACTTCATCCACCTTTGCAGGATCAATGCCCGAGCGCTGGACAGCGGCCTTGATGGCGGCGCCCCCGAGATCATGGGCCGACAGGGACGTGAAGTCGCCCTGGAAGCCACCCATGGGGGTGCGGGCTGCGCCGAGGATGACGATGGATTCAGACATGGTTTACTCCTTGGAAGTCTGGATGGAACTGGGATTCAGGGACTGGGTGAAATGGGTCCCGCGCTCTTCTTCGGCCACGCGCAGGATGTATTGCTGGAACTGGGGGTCTTCACCACGCAGCAACAGGGGGAGGGCATTGAAGAAATTCTCGCGCCGGCACCACTCGCGCATGAAGTCGTCCCAGCTGTTCCAGCGACGCCTTTCAAGCTCGCTCATGTCCTCAGTCCAGGCAACGATGTAGGCACGCTCAAAAAGGGAGATGAGCATGTCGTAGATCACGAGAATGCGCTCGTTCTGCTCAGGTGTGGGATTGGCCAGCGGCTCGTTGGTACGCAGGCGCAAATCGGCGTTCTGCAGGACGACCTTGAGGAAGTCGTTGTAGGCGTTGGACAGCACCTGGTAGGCCTCTTCTTCCTCGTTGTCGCGCTCCTTGCGCTCGCCCCAGATGAAAAAGCCAATGGCAAAAGGCAGGCCGAGCGCAGTGACGACAAAGCTTGCAAATTCCCATGCGTCGCGGCTCATCCGGCGATCCCCTGGGCCATGCCGGCATCGCTGGTGTGCTGCGCAACGAAGCGCTTGTCCCGTTCATAGGGAAACACGTCGTACACATGGCCGGCCTGGATTCGCTCCTTGTGGCTCTGCCAGAACGCGGCATCCAGCAGGTCGCCGTGGTGCTTCATGAACACTGCACGCACGGCGTCGTTGCCCAGCAGAAAGGGACCGAACGTCTCGGGGAAGACATCCTTGGGGCCGACGCTGTACCAGATCTCGCCGCTCATTTCCTCTTCCTCGTTGCGCGGCAAGGGCACGCGGCGGAAACTGCAGTCAGTGATGTACTCGATCTCGTCATAGTCATAGAACACGACCTTGCCGTGCCGCGTGATGCCGAAGTTCTTCCACAGCATGTCGCCAGGGAAAATATTGGCCGCCACCAGGTCCTTGATGGCGTTGCCGTACTCGATGACGGCACGCTCGATCTGCTCCTGCGCGCGCTCGTCATCCCTGCCTGCGTCAAAAGCCTCCTGCAGGTAGATGTTCAGCGGGATCATCCGGCGCTCGATGTAGACGTGCTTGATGATGACCTCGGTGTTGCCGTCTCCGTCACGGTCACTGATCTCGAGCTGGCTGGGGGCGAATTTCTCGATCTCGGCAATGAGCTCGTCGTCAAAGCGGTTGCGCGGGAAGGCGACCTCGCTGTATTCCAGCGTATCGGCCATGCGGCCCACGCGGTCGTGCTGCTTCACCAGGAGGTATTTTCCCTTGATCTGTTCGCGCGTCGTGTCTTTTTGCGGCGGGTAGTAGTCCTTGATGACCTTGAACACATAGGGGAACGACGGCAGGTCAAACACCAGCATCACCATGCCCTTGATGCCAGGTGCGATGCGGAACTTGTCAGTCGAGTGTCGCTGGTGGTACAGGAAGTCGCGGTAGAACAGCGTCTTTCCCTGCTTCGCCAGGCCAAGCGCGTTGTAGATTTCCGCGCGAGGCTTGCGCGGCATCATGCTGCGCAGGAACTGGACATAAGCCGAAGGAATCTCCATGTCCACCATGAAGTAGGCACGTGCAAAGCTGAACAGGATCAGCAAGTCGTCCTCGCCGAACAGCGCTGCGTCAATCTCCAGCCTGCCTTGCCGGTTGTGCAGGATCGGCAGGGCGAACGGGATCTCGCTGAATCCATTGATGATCTTGCCCACCACA
This sequence comes from uncultured Ramlibacter sp., assembly GCA_964519795.1. Taxonomy (GTDB): domain Bacteria; phylum Pseudomonadota; class Gammaproteobacteria; order Burkholderiales; family Burkholderiaceae_C; genus JACMQX01. The sequence continues at coordinate 2,923 of CAZFKW010000435.1, forward strand.
TAGGCGCCTTTGTTGCGGTAGAAAAGGCTGGACAGCACCTGGATCTGGAAGTTGGCGCGCAACTTGACCTGGTAGAGCCGGCTGCTCATGGCTTCCAGCACATAGCCGGTATCGCGCTGCAGGTTCTCG
>CAZFKW010000436.1:0-3034 GCA_964519795.1 uncultured Ramlibacter sp.
GCAAAGTCCGGCTTCGCGACGGCAGCGAGACTTGGGTGAGCATCGACGAACTGATTGACGCGATAGCCAGGGCAGCTCGTGCTCCGAACGCCGCCAAGCGGTTGCGAACTCTGCCCCCTGTGAACCGCGCATCCGTAGAGGCAGTGGTGGCCTCGAACGACAAGCAGCGATTTGCTGTCTCTCCAGACGGCGCACGCATTCGAGCTGTAAAAGGGCATTCAATTGACGTCGCGCTTGGGCATCCCGTCAGTGAGCCGCCTGAGCTACTGTTCCATGGGACCGCGGCCGCCAATTGGGACTCCATCGCCGCAAAAGGGCTCCATCGCGGCCAGCGCCACGCGGTGCATCTGTCATTGGATGCTGCCACAGCGATGAGCGTGGGGGCCAGGCACGGCCGGCCCCTCGTTCTGGAAGTCGCCGCTGCACAAATGCATCGCGATGGCTTCGTTTTCACCTTAGCGGAGAACGCGGTTTGGCTTGTCGAAAGCGTCCCGTCCAAATATCTCAAACGATTGGGCTAGGAGTCTGCGCGGCAGAAGATAAGTTGTCATGCCGGACTTGATCCGGCATCCACAGCGACGTGAGTCATCGTAGAAGGGGTGGGGCGCGTTGAGTGCTGATGCCAGCCAGCTACTTACCCTATCAGCCAGACCAGGACTTTCTGCTGCCTCACTCAATGCGCGAGTGGCTGCCTGAAGGACACCTGGCCTACTTCATCAACGACACGGTAGACAGCCTGGACCTGTCTGCCTTCCACGCCAGGTATGCCAAGGACGGTCCGCGCAACCAGCCGTTCCATCCAGCCATGATGACCAAGGTCCTGCTCTACGGCTACGCCACGGGTGTGTTCAGCTCTCGGAAGTTGGCCAGGAAGCTGCATGAGGACGTGGCATTTCGGGTGCTATCGGCGGGCAACTTCCCTGCGCACCGCACCCTGAGCGACTTTCGCGCGTTTCACCTGAAGGAATTGAGTGATCTGTTCGTGCAGGTGGTGCGCCTGGCCCGCGAGATGGGGCTGGTGAAACTGGGCACCATTGCTGTAGACGGCACCAAGATCAAGGCCAACGCCAGCCGCCACAAAGCCATGAGCTACGAGCGCATGCTCAAGGCCCAGGCTGACCTGAAGGCGCAGATCAAGGCGCTGCTGGACAGGGCCAAGGCCGCCGACGAGGCTGAGCGCAACGAGCCCGAGCTTGACATCCCCGCCGAGATTGCCCGGCGCCAGGACCGGCTGCAGGAGATTGCGGCGGCCAAGGCGCGGCTGGAGAGCCGCCAGCGCGATGCGGACATCGAACGCGGACGCGACCAGGACGATGACCGCAAGCCCCGGGGCAAGGACGCAAAGCCCAGGGGTGGCCGCTACAAGCGCGAGTTCGGAGTCCCCAAGGACACGGCGCAAGAGAACTTCACCGACCCGGACAGCCGCGTGATGAAGCGCGCCGGCGGGGGCTTTGACTACAGCTACAACGCCCAGACGGCGGTGGACGAGACCGCGCACATCATCGTGGCGGCCGAGCTGACCAACATGGCCGCCGACAGCGGCGAGTTACCCGGAATGCTTGAAGCGGTAAAGACCAACCTGGATGTCCACGCCCGTCAGGCCCTGGCCGATGCGGGCTACCGCAGCGAAGCGGTGTTCGAGCAACTCAAGGACCATCCGAGCGAGTTGATCGTCGCTCTGGGGCGCGAGGGCAAGGAGCAACTGCAGATCGACGCGAGCAAGTATCCGTACACGGCAGCCATGGCGGCAAGAATGCAAACCGAAGAAGGCCAGCAGGCCTATCGAAAGCGCAAGTGGATTGCCGAGCCGCCCAACGGCTGGCTCAAGAACGTGCTGGGGTTTCGCCAATTCAGCTTGAGGGGGCTGCATCGCGTGCAAGCGGAGTTCAAGCTGGTGTGTCTGGCGCTGAACCTGCGCAGGATGTGCACTTTGGGAGCAACTTGAGGACCCAGGAGGGGGGAAAATCCCTTCATCAAGGGGCCTCCCGGGGCTGCTCACATGCCCGCATCCGTGCGAACAGTCGAGAATTGCCGACCTTGAACGCTTCAAACGCCTGCAACACATCGCCAGAGCGCAACTGCCCGCTCATCTCAACGCGATCAAACTTCTGCCGCGCAGACTCCTAGCCATACTTCCGCTGGGCTTCAGCGCGGGGTCGTCCACGTAGCAGAGCGAACTCCTGTTGCCCTACGCCCCGCGCCGATGCGAATGGCGATGGTGAATGTCGGGGTAGTGAGGGTGCTTGTGGGTCAACACCTCGTGCCGGTGGTGGTGGACATGCGGCTCATTGCCTCCCCACAAAAACTCATGCTGATGTTGGTGATGCTCATCATGCCGATGGGGATGCAAGTGCTCAAGCGGTTCGTGGGTATGTGCGTGTTCATGCCGCTCACGCACGTGAAACCACACGCCCAACGCCATCAGGGCTGCCGCAACCCAGAACAGCGAGCCAGGCACTTCAGGCCAGAGAACGAGATAAGCACACCAAAAATGGGCGCGACCGAGAAATAGGCACCCGTTCTCGCCGTGCCAAGAGTTCTGAGAGCCACCACAAACAATGTCAGGCTCAAGCCGTAACCAAAGAACCCGACCACCAGGCTCGCTGCCAATCGATTAACCTCGGGCATGCTGGCGCCAGCAGCCGGGCGATGGCCGTGTTGACCGAGCCAGCGACCAGCCCCTTGATGCATGCGACCAGCATCGAATCGTTGGACGACACCTTGCGTGTCAGGTTGTTGTCGATACTCCAGCACAGGCAGGCACCGACTATGAACAAAGACCCGAGAGAAAGACTCGTACCTCCCGGCTCAAAAGAAAGAAGCACGCCACCGCCGACGATGGCCAGCATGCCGGAGACGACCCGGCGGTCCGCATTTTCCTTGAAGACCAGCCATGCGATGACCGCTGTCAGTACCCCCTCAATGTTGAGTAGCAGAGATGCCGAAGCGCCGCTTGTGCGCATCAGCCCCGCCATTAGAAGTGCCGGCCCCAGCACGCCGCCGAAAAGAACAGCGCCAGACAGCCACGGCAAGT
>CAZFKW010000437.1:0-2396 GCA_964519795.1 uncultured Ramlibacter sp.
GAGGTCGATGCGTTCTGCATCGTGTCGTCAGACTGCGACTTCACCGGCCTCGCACGGCGTATCCAGGAAAAGGGCCCCTTTGTATTCGGTTTCGGCGAGCAGAACACCATGCGCGCATTCGTTGCGGCATGCGACAAGTTCTTCCATGTGGGGGAAGCACAGGCACAAGAGTGAACGGACCGAGCGGAGCTGACAAGAACGGAGCAGACAAGGACGGAGCAGTCAAAGCAAAGCAAACGTCCGCGCGAAACAGACGACAGCCACCACCACACCCGCAAAGCCGCGTGCGGGCAGGCGGTGCCCGGTGGGGGCGATTTCTGTGGCGGCGAGAAGCGCAGCTCTGGGGCAGGCGCGCGTAGCGCGCTTCGTAAACTGACTCACCGCAGTTGTCTGAACGGAGCGCGAAGCGCGCAGTGAGTTCTGCGGTGCTGCCCCAGAGCGAGCATCGCAGCGGAGTCTTACACGAAGTGAAGACCGCTACAGCATGAGCCCCCGCCGGGTGCCGCCTGACCGCACGCGGCTTTGCCGCGAGGTCTGTGAGTGCTGGCCGCCGAACAGCTCAGTTCCCGGGCAACCCCGTATTCGCATCCCGCCGGTTCACCTCATGGAACAACTCCCGCAACCAGCGGTTGGCCGGGTCGTGGCGCATGCGGCGGTGCCAGAACTGCTGGACATCGATCACCGGCGGCTTGAAGGGCATCGCGATGCGGCGGATGGGCACATGCCGCTCCATGACAGTGGCAATGTCTTCCGGCACCGTCGCTATCAAGTCGGTTCCCGGCAGCAGTGCCAGCAGGCTCATGAAGTGCGACAGCTCCAGCGTCACATGCCTTCGCCAGCACTTGGTGTCGAGAAAACGGTCCAGCATGTGCTCGCGCCCGTCAGGCCGCACCACCACATGGCGCGCCGCCAGGTACTGCTTGAGCGTGAGGCGCGTCACGGCAGGGCCTGATTTGCCGCAGGTTATGCAGGAATACGAAGTCTTGAACAGTCCCTGCTGGAAAAACCCGGCCTTCTGCAGGTCGGGGAAGAAGCCGACCGCCAGATCCGCCTCGCCAGACTCCAGCGCTTCTGCCGCCGCCTGGCGCGGCAACGCGCTGGTCAGCAGGCGCACCTGCGGCGCTTCCTTGCGCAGGCGCCGCAGCACGCCGGGCAGGAAGGCCACTTCACCGATGTCCGGCGTGAGGATGGTGAAGCTGCGGTCAGCAATTGCCGGGTCAAACGCCGCCTGCTGCAATATCTCGCTGTTGATGGCTTCCACCACGCGGTGCACGGCAGGCGCAAGCTCCAGCGCGCGCGGTGTCGGGCGCATCAGCGTGCCGGCGCGTACAAAAAGCGCATCATCAAACGTGAGCCGCAGCCTGGCCAGTGCCGCGCTGGCAGCCGGCTGGCTCAGGCCCAGCGCCTCACCCGCACGGCCCACGCTCCTGTGGCGCGCAAGCGCATCAAACACCACAAGCAGGTTGAGGTCGACATTCCTGATATCCATGCCATGGATTCTAAGAATCCACGACATCGTCTGTACAGATGGATAACACCCCCCTAGCATCCGTGCTGGATTCTTATGCCACCGACGGCCCGCCACACAGGCGCCGCAACACCAGGAGACAGACATGCAACGCAGAGACTTCGCCCGCGCCGCAGCGCTACTACCCTTCGCCGGCGCCTTGCGGGCACAGACACCCGCCTGGCCGCAAAAGCCCGTCAAGTTCATCCTCTCGCAGCCCGCAGGCGCGGGGCCGGACATCCTGGCGCGCTTCATCGCCGACCAGTTGACACGCCTGTGGAACCAGCCCGTCGTCGTTGACAACCGCCCCGGCGGCCAGAACGTCATCGGCGCGCAGGCCGCAGCCCGCTCGCCAGCCGACGGCTACACCTACTACTACGCGACGACGGCTGCCATGGTGACCAACTCGTTCACCTTCAAGGCCCTGCCCTATGACCCGGTGAAGGACTTTGTGCCGGTACGCCTGGTGGGCCGCAGCCCGTTCGTGATTGCCGCGGCAGCAAGCTTCCCGGCCAAAGACCTTGCCGAGGTCTTTGCCAAGGCCAAGGCAGCGCCTGGCACCATCACCCTGGCCACGGAAGGTCCCAAGACGTTCTCGGGCATGCTGGCCGGCAGCGTGACGCAGATGGCCGGCGTCAGCATGAACCATGTGCCCTACACCAAGGCCACCGATGCATTGCAGGACGTGATTGGCGGCCGCGTGCAGCTGGTCTGCCTGCCCGACGCAGCACTCACGGCGTACATCAAGTCCGGCCAGGTGCGCCCGCTGGCCATCAGCACCGCGCAGCGCGCCGCCGACATGCCTACCGTGCCCACGCTGGCAGAGACCTTCCCCGGCTTTGAGTACACCGGCTGGAACGGCCTGTACGCGCCGGCAGGCACACCGGCC
>CAZFKW010000437.1:2406-3031 GCA_964519795.1 uncultured Ramlibacter sp.
GCGCCAACCCGAGGTTGCGCAGCGGCTGCTGGCTCTCGGCTCGCTGGCTGAACAGAAGATGTCGGTGGCCGAGTTTGACGCCTTCATGCGCGGCGAGCGCGAGCGCTGGGCCAAGGTCGTCAAGGCACTCGGCATCATCGCGGAGTAAACGCACGTGGCGCGACTGGCTCCCTGCACCTGCGGGATCGACGTGCATGCGCACGTCATTCCGGAGAACTTTCCGGCGTACATCGGCAGCAGGATGCCGACCGACTGGCCGTCGATGGCGCCGGCCCATGCCTGCCACCGCCATGTGATGATCTCGGGCAAGGTGTACCGCACGGTAGAAGACAAGTGCTGGAGCACGGCCAAACGCCTGGCGGACTTCAAGGCCATGGGCCTGGCGCTGCAGGTGGTGTCTCCCATGCCCGAGCTGCTGTCCTACTGGATGCAGCCTGCTGATGCACAGCAGCTGCTGCGCTACCTGAACGACCAGATCGCCGGCATGGTGGCCGAGTCTGGCGGCGCGCTGGCGGGCCTGGGCGCCGTGCCGCTGCAGGATGTGGACATGGCCATCCGGGAGCTGGAATATGTGGTGAAGACGCTGGATTTTCCGGGTGTGGAAGTTGGCAGCAATATCAATGGT
>CAZFKW010000438.1:0-3015 GCA_964519795.1 uncultured Ramlibacter sp.
TGGCGTCATGTATTTCCGCCCAACCGGGCAAAGCCTTGCCGTCACGGAAGATGGTGAAGGCGTCGATACGGAAATAGCCGAAGGGGTCGTTGACCTTCCTCCCATCGCGGCCATTCTCGACGGCGTGCCCAATGTGCAGCATCAGGCACTGAAGGGCCGTTTGCTGCTGGACGACCCGGACAATCTTTCGGCGCAGTACCAACCGGGCGAAAGAAAGCACGGCACGGCAATGGCATCTCTGGTGGTGCATGGCGAAATGGCAGGCGGTCAAGCCGAGCCCTTGTCGCGGCTGGTGTACGTGCTGCCCATCATGCAGCCAGACCCTCACTCCATGAGCCGAAGTGAGCACGTCCCCGACGAGGTGTTTTTCGAGGATCGCATCGCACGCGCGGTTCGGCGGATGTTTGAAGGCGAAGGCTCGGTGCCTGCACAGGCTCCCAGCGTTTGTGTCATCAATCTCTCCATTGGCGACCCCGCACGCCCCTTCATTCACACACCCAGCCCTTGGGCAAGACTGCTGGATTGGCTGTCGTGGAAATACCGCGTGCTTTTCTGCGGTAACTACCCTGACGCCATCGACATTGCATTGTCTGGAACGGACTACCTGGCTTTGACCGACCCCCAAAAGGTCGAGCATGTGCTCAAGTGCATTCAGGCCCAGTTGTCCGGGCGGCGCATCCTGTCCCCGGCAGAATCCATCAATGCCATCACGGTCGGCGCAACCCACGCCGACAGCGGCGGCAACTACTACCAAGGGCAGCGTACAGACTTGCTGCCCGGCGCAGCGTTGTTCAGTCCCGCCGCACGGCTTGGACATGGCTTCCGTCGCTCAGTCAAGCCGGAAATCCTTTTCCCCGGCGGCCGACAGTTGTATCGCACACCCGTATTGAATAGCCAAACCTCGTATTCCTTGGATGGCTCACTCGGAGCGCCAGGGCAACAGGTGGCTTGGGACAGCAATCAGGCTGGTGCTTTGTCGCAAACCGTCCATACACGCGGCACCAGCAACGCCACCGCCCTTGCCACGCGCAGTGCGGCACGCATTTATGAAGTGCTGGATGCTCTGCGCGGGGAACACGAAGACAGCATTCCGCAGGAGTTGGTTTCCGTACTCATCAAGGCGCTACTGGTTCATGGTGCCAAGCAGGATGATGACGCCTGCAAGGCCATCACTGCCGCGCTGAAAACGCGAGATAACTCGCGCCAGTTCAAAGAGGTGATGGCGCGCTACCTTGGCTATGGCGCAGTGCAGATCGAACGTGTGCTGGCGTGCACCGAGCAGCGCGGCACGGTACTGGGCTGCGGCGAAATCCGTGAGAACGAAATCCACGAATATCGCCTGCCTCTGCCGCCCGGCCTGTCCAGCAGTCAGGCATGGCGTCGAATGGTGGTGACCTTGGCATGGTTCAGTGCCGTCAATCCCGACCACCGGAATTTCCGCGAGGCCAAACTGGAGCTGTCCCCCGCTAATAACTGGGGCACTTTGCCGCTGAAGCTTGCGCGTCAAGACGGCGATCACAATCAGGTGTTGCGCGGAACGGTGCAGCATGAGGTGCTCGAAGGCACAGACCAAATCGCGGCATTTCAGGACGGCGACAGCATTTTGCTGCACATCGCGTGCAAGAAGGACGCAACGGCACGTCTCGACGACGCCATTCCTTATGGCCTGGCTGTCACCCTGGAGGTGGCCGAAGGCATCCAGATTCCAATTTACGAACAACTGCGCACGCGGCTCCAGCCTCAAGTCGCTGTCGGTGCAGCTGGGGGAACACCTTAAATGGCCACCAAAAAACAACTACTCCAAGAAGCCGTCGCCAAGGCCGTCGGCGCAGGCAAGGCGGTCGCGCTGGAAACGGTGGACTTCAACGACCCGAACCGCCCCAAGACCTGCCTGGAGGTGGATTTCCCGATCCTGCCGGTCAATCAGGTGGCGATCATCGAAGGGAACGCGGGCAAGCCGATCTACCAGATGTCGAAGTGGTGGGCACGGCGGCGGTCCAGCGTGTTCCGCTCGATGCTGATCGCGGCGGCAACCAAAGCGCCGGACGACCACTCGCACGCGGCCAAGCTGGTGTGGGACAACTACTACGCCAACCATCAGAAGAACAAGAATTTCCAAAAACTAAAAGTGGCCGACATCTTCATGGGCGGCGGCACCACGCTGGTGGAAGGCTCGCGCCTGGGGATGCAGATGGTTGGCAACGACCTTAACCCGGTTGCCTGGTTTGTGGTGAAACAGGAACTGGCCAACGTTGATCTGGAGGAGGTGAAAAATCTGCTTGCCGACATCGAGGCCCAGGTCAAGCCGCAGATCATGCCGTACTACTACTGCGACGGCCCGCAAGGTGAGAAAGGGAAGTGGACCCACCTGCCGACCAACAACGCCATGCCCGCCAACTTCGACCCGCTGGCAATTCCCCGCGACCAACGCAAGGACTACCGCTACGAAGGCCCCGAGATTATCTACACCTTCTGGGCAAAGCATGGCCCTTGCCGGGTGACAGGCTGCGGCCACCGCACACCGATCATGACCAGCCCGGTGATGGCCGTGAAAACACTCACCGTCAAGCACTGGGCACACACCTGCGGCAAGTGTGGCGAAGCCTTCGACGTGGAGGAAGAAGCCGCGCGCATGGCACCCGATGCGCCGTTCTACGTCGCGCCCACCGAAGCTCCTTACTCCGTGCTCGACCGTAGGAAAGGCGTGATCTGCCCTCACTGCGGCCACACCGCGATGGTGAATCTGGGCAAGGGCAAGAACAAGAAGGTGGAACTGAGCCTGCTGGTGCATCCGCAATGGCCCAGGACGACGCGGACGCAACCACACGCTGGGATGCCGCACGCGCTGCAAATATCCGCCTGCTGGAGGTGCGCGGCCCGCTGCCGCAGGTGGTGACCTGCCCGGAAACGAACCTCACCTTTGCCCCGGAGAAAGGCACGGTGCCGAAGCGCTCTAACTTCGCTTGCGCATCCTGCGGCACGGTGCAGGATGTGATGAACTCCATCAAGGCAACC
>CAZFKW010000439.1:0-3008 GCA_964519795.1 uncultured Ramlibacter sp.
GGCTGCGCTTGCCTACGCCACACCCGCTGCCGTGTCATCACGGCTGGGCGTGGGCGGCATCCGCAAGGTGCTGGTACTGGCCTGGGTCCTGCACGGCCTGGCCCTGGCTCAAAGCCTTCTGGGCGATTCCCCGCGTTTTGGCTTCGCGCCCTCGCTGTCGGTCACTGCATGGCTGGCGCTGACGGTGTATGGCGTGGAAAGCCGCATGTTCCCGCAGCTGCGCGCATGGGGCGCGCTTGCGGGGCTGGGCGCCGGCGCCGTGCTCGTGGCACTGGCATTCCCCGGCACGCCGCTGTCTACAACTGCCTCGCCCTGGCTGCCAATGCACTGGGCTCTTGGCATTGCGTCGTACGGCCTGTTCGCCGCTGCCGTCCTGCATGCCTGGCTGATGCAACGCGCCGAAAAGCAGATGCGCCTGGCAATCGGCCAGCAAAGCGGTTTGCCGCTGCTCACGCTTGAGCGCCTGACCTTCCGCTTTGTCATGGCGGGGTTCGTGCTTCTCACCGGCACCCTGCTGGCCGGCTGGCTGTTTGCCGAGACCCTTTATGGCCCGGGCAAAGCCTGGCAATGGAACCACAAGACGTTCTTCTCCGTCCTGTCCTGGGCGACCTTTGCCGGCCTGCTGCTGGGCCGCGCCCGGTTCGGCTGGCGTGGCCGCACTGCCGTGCGCGTGCTGTATACGGGCTCAGCGCTGCTGCTGCTGAGCTACGCCGGGTCGCGCTTCGTGCTGGAGGTTGTGCTGGGGCGCGCCACATGAAATACCTGCTCATCCTTGCCATCATCATTGCCGTGGTCTGGCTATGGCGCGCCAACCGGCCCGCTGTTCGCAAGGCCCCCGAGACGCCGCGGCAACCGCAGGCACAGGCGCAGCTGCAGGACATGGTCAGCTGCGCCGTGTGCGACCTCCACTTCCCGCTTGCGGACGCCACGACCGGCAGCAAGGGCGCGCTGTACTGCAGCGCCGAGCACCGGCAGCGCGCCGAGGGCTGAATGGCCGGCGCCAGAACCACCGCTTCCTGGCTGGGGCCGCTGGAGGGAAGCGTAGTGCCTGCCGTGGAGGACTTTGCATTTGTAAGGCTGTGGCACGGCTTCATGACGGCACGCGTGATGATCGCCATGGTGCTGCTGCTGCTGCAGGCCTCCATCTACGGTCTGGGGCAGCCGGTACACGGCTGGCTGGTGGGCCTGTGCGCCGCCTATCTCGCGGCTTCCCTGGCCTTCCGGATGCTGGCCCGCCCCAAGCCGCCGGGGCAGACATTCGACACGCAATGGGTGCTCACCATCGGCATCGACCTCGTGGTGTTCTGCGCACTGCAGCTGCTGCAAAGCGGCGGCATCAACTACACGCCGCTATTTGCGGTGCCGGTACTGCTGGCGTCAGTGCTGGGCTCCGTGCTGCTGGCGCTGGGCACGGCTGCAGGGGTGGCACTGCTGCTGCTGACCGATGCCTGGTGGGTATCGCTGCAGTTCCCGGGCGAGACGGCCTCGCGCTTCCTGCAGTCCGGCCTCACGGGCACCGGCTTCTTTGTTGTGGCCTTTCTCGCCAACCAGCTGGCCTCCAGGCTGGCGCGGGAAGAGCAGCTGGCACGGCGCAGCCAGCTGGCCGCCCGGGTGCAGACACAGGTCAATGAGCTCGTGATCGAAACGCTGGCTGATGGCGTGCTGGTAGTCGATGCCAACGGCGTGGTGCGCGCCGCCAACCCGGCGGCGCGCCGCCTCCTGGGCTCCAATGGCTCGTCGCGCAACGCCCCCTTTGTGCTTGCGGCGGAACTCGGCTGGCAGCCCCTTGTGGAGCTGGCAGTCATGACCTATGAGCACCAGGGCGGGCAGGTAGCGGACCTGGCCATTGCACACACCGGGCAAAGCCCGCGCCGCGTGCATGCGCGCACCCGCCTCACACCCGCCAACGAGGCCGGCGAGGAGAGCCTGTGCGTGATGTTCCTGCAGGACCTGCGCGAAATGGAGGCCCGACTGCGCACCGAGAAGCTGGCCGCGATGGGCCGCATGTCGGCGGCCGTGGCGCACGAAATCCGCAACCCGCTGGCGGCCATCACCCAGGCCAATGCCCTGCTGGACGAAGACCTGGAAGACCCCGCGCACAAGCAGCTTGCCCTGATGGTCCGGCAGAACGCCCAGCGGCTGGCGCAGATCGTCGATGAAGTCCTCAACATCTCCCGCGTGCAGCACCAGTCGCCTGTGGCTTCGCCTTCCACACTGGTGCTGGACGAATCGGTCAACGCCATCTGCCTCGACTGGGGCCGCCAGACGGGTGGGTCCCCGCGGCTGCAGGTCGAGCTGAATGCACACCGCACCGAGGTGGCGTTCGATGATGACCATTTGCGCCGGGTCCTGGTGAACCTGCTGGACAACGCGCTGCGCTATGCCCGCGACAGGCCCGGCGCCATTCATGTGTCCACACGCGAATCGGCCACCGGCCAGGCCAGCCTGATGGTGTGGAGCGACGGCGACACGCTGGAGCAATCAGTGCAGCGGCACCTGTTCGAGCCCTTCTTTTCCTCGGAGAGCCGCTCAAGCGGCCTCGGCCTGTACATCTGCCGGGAGCTTTGTGAGCGGCATGGCGCCGTGATCGGCTACCAGCGCACCGCGCGGCCGGTGAGGGGCGCACCGGGCCAGGCCGTCGAAGGCAACGAATTCTTTGTCGCATTCCGGCCGGGCCTGGCCTACATGGGCAGCGCGTCGTCTTTTGACACAATACTTGTCTGACCATGGCCACCAGCAACTCCCCCACCCACGCCCAGGTCCTGGTCGTCGATGATGAGCCGGACCTGCGCACGCTGTATGAGCTGACGCTGTTGCGCGAAGGCTACCGCGTGGAAGCAGCGGCCAGCCTGGCGGAGGCCTGGGAACACCTCAGGGACAAGCGCTTTGATGCCGTCATCACCGACATGCGGCTGCCCGATGGCCTGGGCCTTGAACTGCTCCACGGCATGGTGAACCAGCAGCGGCACGAGCGCTGCGTCGTCATGACGGCCTATGGCTCGGCGGAG
>CAZFKW010000440.1:0-2996 GCA_964519795.1 uncultured Ramlibacter sp.
ACTGATGGCGGCCAGCGCACTGGTGCCGATGTTCTACTTCAGGAAGCGCGGCTGGCTCAAATGACACACCCCCGAAGCGCCTGCGGCGCCTCCCCCTCAAGGGGGCGCCTCCAGCGGCCCGGCGGAGCCGGTTCCGCGGTGGCCCTGGCATGGCCATCGCATCTCTGTCATTTGTGAACTAGCGCCTCGATGATGGCAGCTGAATGCGGGCTGGCCACTGTCCTCACAAACTCCAGGAAGTCCACATGCGCAGCATCATCTGCGCGGTCAGACACCGTGCGTACGGCTGCGAACGGTACGCCATAGTCATGGCAGACCTGGGCGAAGGCGGCGCCCTCCATCTCGACGGCCAAGGCATCGGGCAGAGTCTCCTGCAATGCCCGGCTCTCGGCAGTAGTGGAAACGAAGCGGTCGCCGCTGATGACAAGGCCCCGGTGCAAGGTGGCTTGTGGCAAGGCCTGCTTCGCCGCAGCGGCCAGGGCCGCGCTGAGCGCCGGGTCCGCCGCAAAACGCGACACGCCATAGAGAGGGACTTCGTACCTCGGGAAGATGGGTGAGGCGTCCATGTCGTGCTGCATGAAACTGTCAGCGACCACCACATCGCCCACGTTGACGCCGGGGCCCAGGCCGCCGGCCACGCCGGTGAAGACGACAGCTTTGACATTGAAGCGTTCGATGAGCACGGTCGCTGTGATGGCTGCTGCCACCTTGCCGATGCGCGCGAGCACTGCCACCACTTCCTGGCCATGGAGATGGCCCTGCCAGAATTCGCGGCCGGCGACGGTGACCTTGCGCTCATCAGGCATCAGGTCCAGGACGGCGGCGAGTTCTTCGTGCATCGCGCTGACGATGGCAAGGATCAAATCATATTTCTCCGGCTGGAAGGAATTGGACGCCCCCGGTCCGGCCTGCATTGCCCCCCCCACTGGGGGCAATGCAGCGGCCCGGCAAAGCCGGCTCCACGCATTCCCGAACCACTCGCCCGGTTTCAACTTGCGGACGAGGGCGGAGCGGACCCCGAATGCCAAGCCTACTTCTTGTCCCGCAGTTCGCGGCGCAGGATCTTGCCTACCGGGGTTTTCGGCAGGTCGGTGCGGAACTCGACGATTTTGGGTTGCTTGTACCCGGTCAGATTGGTCCTGCTGTACTCGCGCACCTGCGCCTCGGTCAGCGCCGGGTCCTTCCTGACGATGACCAGCTTGACCGCTTCGCCGGTTTTCTCGTCCGCGACGCCAACAGCCGCACATTCGAGCACGCCGGGGCAGGCAGAGATCACGTCTTCCACTTCATTGGGGTACACATTGAAGCCGCTGACAAGGATCATGTCCTTCTTGCGGTCCACGATCTTGAAGTAGCCGCGCTCATCCATGATGCCGATGTCGCCAGACTTGAAGTAGCCGTCCGCCGTCATGGCCTTGGCGGTTTCATCCGGGCGCTGCCAGTAGCCGGCCATGACCTGCGGACCCTTGATGGCGATTTCGCCGGGCTGGCCAATGGGCACTTCGTTGCCGTCGTCATCAAGCAGCTTGAAGTACGTGCTGGAGATCGGCACGCCAATCGTGCCGGTGTACTCCGTGCTGGTGGTCGGGTTGCAGCTGGCCGACGGTGATGTCTCTGACAGCCCATAGCCTTCGCAGATGGGGCAGCCCGTCTTTTCAAGCCAGAGCTTGGCCACCGCGCTCTGCACGGCCATGCCGCCACCCACGGAGATCTTGAGGTGGCTCCAATCCACGGAGTTGAAATCCGGATGGTTGGCCAGGCCGTTGAACAGGGTGTTGACGGCCGGCAGACTGTGGATCCTGTGCTTGGACAGCTCCTTGAGCACAGCCGGCAGGTCGCGCGGATTGGGGATCAGGATGAGCTTGCCGCCCGTGCGCATGGACAGCATCATGCCGACCGTGAACGCGAAGATGTGATACAGCGGCAGCGCGCACACACTGGTGGGTTGCTCGTCCTTGGGCACCTTGTCCATGACCGGCTGGTTCCACACTTCAGACTGCAGCACGTTGGCAATGACGTTGCGGTGCAGCAGCACGGCGCCCTTGCTCACGCCAGTGGTGCCGCCTGTGTATTGCAGCACGGCCATATCATCCGGCGTGATGACCGGCTTCTTGAGCGTGCCTCGCGTACCCCGGGCCACGGCATCGTTGAAGCGCACGGCACCCGGCAGGTTGAAGGCGGGCACCATCTTCTTGACGTTGCGCACCACGTAGTTGACCAGTGCGCCCTTGAGCATGCCAAGCTGGTCGCCCATGGCGCACAGCACGATGTGCTTGACCGGCGTCGCGGCAAGGCACTGCTCCAGCGTATTGGCGAAGTTCTCGACAATGATGATGGCCTTGGCGCCGGAGTCCTTGAGCTGGTGTTCCAGCTCGCGAGGCGTGTACAGCGGGTTGACGTTGACAACCACAAACCCGGCCCGCAGGATGGCGGCCACCGCCACCGGGTACTGGGGCACATTGGGCATCATGATGGCCACGCGGTCGCCCTTGGCCAGGCCAAGGCCCTGCAGGTAGGCAGCCAGCGCGCTGCTCAGGCTGTCGGTCTGGCCGAAGGTGACGTCCTTGCCCATGAAGCTGTAGGCCACCTTGCTGCCGTGCTTGTGGAACGCCTCGTCCATCAACGCGACGAGGGATGGGTATTGCGACGGGTCGATATCAGCCGGCACGCCAGGGGAATAGGAACTCAGCCAGGGGCGGTCAGTCATTTGTCTTCTCCAGTTAGTCGCTCAACAACGCGCGATTGTCTCTGGCGCGCGCCGGGCGAAACATTGTGTTTTCCCTATGAACCCGAAGAGCAGCGCCTCCAATCCCAAGCCTACTCGATCGCTTTTCCCATATCCTCGACGACCTTCTTGGCATCGCCGAACACCATCATGGTCTTGTCCATGTAGAAGAGTTCATTGTCCAGGCCCGCATAGCCTGCGGCCATGGAGCGCTTGTTCACGATCACGGTCTTGGCCTTGTACGCTTCAAGAATGGGCATGCCGTAGATGG
>CAZFKW010000441.1:0-2975 GCA_964519795.1 uncultured Ramlibacter sp.
TGGATACGACGACGTCGGATATGACGAAGGGTAATTCTGGTCAGGCATAGGCGATGCACAGGCTGCAATCAAAGCCACTGCGCCCACGCTGGTTACAAGGGATGCTGCACGTGAAATCTTGTTCATGGGTTTCTCCTGAAGGGTGATTCGGGCGACCTCCGCCCTTGAGACCCTATTAGGTACCCGATGACCCCACAGCCCGATAGGGTTGCGCGCTCTTCCCATGTGGGGACCGCACCCCACCCCATGTAGGAGAGCGCTGACACGCCGGCCGGCGGCACCGCGTCAGGTTTTGCCGGTGGAGCCGTAGCCGCCCTCCCCGCGCTGGCTGGCGGGAAACTCGGTCACAACGTTGAACTCTGCCTGCACGACCGGGACGATCACCAGCTGGGCTAGCCGTTCCATCGGCTCAATGGTGAAGGGCACATCGCTGCGGTTCCAGGCGCTGACCATGAGCTGGCCCTGGTAGTCGCTGTCGATCAGGCCCACCAGGTTGCCCAGCACGATGCCGTGCTTGTGGCCCAGGCCCGATCGCGGAAGGATGAGAGCGGCAAAACCCGGGTCCTTCAGGAAGATGGCAATGCCGGTGGGCACGAGCTTCCAGGCATTGGCGGCGAGGGTGAGCGGCGCGTCCAGGCAGGCGCGAAGGTCCAGCCCGGCACTGCCGGGCGTGGCATAGGCAGGAAGCTGGTCCGCCATGCGCGGGTCAATGATTCTGACGTCGATTTTCATGAGGTCTGTGTGGCCATGCGGCGCGCTATGTCAACCACCAGCCCACGCGCGAGCACGAGCTTGGAGGCGCGGGGAATTTCCCGGAAGCCCTGGGCATCGACCAGGAGCAAGGCGTTGTCGTCCTGCCCGAAGGTCGCAGGGCCGATGTTGCCCACCAGCAGCGGCACGCCCTTGCGCGCGCGCTTGGCCTGGGCGTTGGCCAGGAGATCCTGGCTTTCGGCGGCAAAGCCGACGCAGAACAGCCGGCCGTCCCTGCCGCGCGGCGACTGCGCCACCGTGGCCAGGATGTCGGGGTTTTCGGTAAACAGCAGTTCGGGCGTCTTGCCGGAGCCGTCCTTCTTGATCTTGTGGTCCGCTGCGGTGGCAGGCCGCCAGTCGGCTACTGCAGCGGCGGCGATGAAGATGGTGGCTGCATCGACATGGGCCTGCGTGGCGCCCAGCATGTCGCGCGCGGACTTCACGTCAATGCGCGTGACGCCACGCGGCGTCGGCACGCCCACGGGGCCAGCCACCAGGGTCACCTTCGCGCCGGCCTCGCGCGCCGCGCGGGCGATGGCAAAGCCCATCTTGCCGCTGGAGAGGTTGGTGATCCCGCGCACCGGATCGATGGCCTCGTAGGTCGGCCCTGCTGTCACGAGAACATGCTGCCCCGCCAGCACCTTGGGCTGGAAGAAGGCCACCACATCCTCCAGCAACTCGGCGGGCTCCAGCATGCGGCCGTCACCCGTCTCGCCGCAGGCCTGGAAGCCGCTGCCCACACCCAGGATCACAGTACCGTCAGCCTGCAGCTGCGCCATGTTGCGCTGGGTCGCGGGGTGGGCCCACATCTCGCGGTTCATCGCCGGGGCCACCAGCAGCGGCACCTTGTCAATGGGGCGGGCCAGGCACATCAGGCTCAGCAGGTCGTCCGAACGGCCATGCAGGAGTTTCGCCATGAAGTCGGCACTGCAGGGTGCAATGAGGATGGCATCGGCCTCGCGCGACAGGTTGATGTGCGGCATGTTGTTGGGCTCGCGCACATCCCACTGCGAGCCATACACCGTGCGGTTGCTCAGCGCCTGCATGGTCACGGGTGTGATGAACTGCTCTGCCGCTTCAGTCATCACGACCTGCACCGTGGCCCCGGCCTTGATCAGGCCGCGGCACAGTTCAGCCGCCTTGTAACAGGCGATACCGCCGGTGAGCCCGAGTACGATGTGCTTGCCAGAGAGGTCTTCCATGGAGCACGATGTTACAGTGGCCGGAGAGAGGGGGCTCACACCAGGAAGCCGTGGAACCGGCTTTGCCGGGCCACTGGCTTCGCCCCCCAGTGGGGGCTGAGAGCCGCGGCTCCAAGTCTGCTTGAGCAGACTTGGACGGCTCGAAGGGCCATTGCCTCTGGCAATCGGCACCGGCGCCCGAAGGGCGGACGGGGGGCGTCTATTTCTTCTTTCGCGCTGCAGGGCCGAGGCCGATGTTCTCGCGGTTCTTGTCGATCCGGTCCTGTTTGCGCTTGTCCATGCGTTCCATGGCCTTTTTCTTGGTGTAACCGGACGCGTCGGCCCAGCTCCACCAGGCCACTGCCAGGCCAAAGGGCGTCAGGATCAGCCACCACGGCCACGCCGCCACGGCTCCAACTTCAAGATACTTCAGAAGCATCAGGACGATGCCCGCCACCAGAAAATACATGTCGCTTCTCCTGTTCATCCATCCGCGGACTTTACTTTCCCCTTACCTTGGGGTTACGCAGCCATTACCGGACGGTCTACGCTGTTCATTACAATCGCGTTGAATGTACTCCAACCCACGAGGAAGAAAAAATATGAAACGCGTCCTGTTCACCCTGATCGCAGCCTCCACTGTGCTCGTCGCCGCTCCTGCGTTCGCCGACCAGGCCCTGGCTACGGCCAAGAACTGCATGGCCTGCCACGCCGTTGACAAGAAGCTCGTGGGCCCATCGTACAAGGATGTCTCCGCAAGGTACGCAGGCCAGGCAGGCGCCGCCGACAAGCTCGCCCAGAAAATCATCAAGGGCGGCTCGGGCGTCTGGGGCCCAGTACCGATGCCCGCCAATGCGCAGGTGAATGAAGCCGATGCGAAGAAGCTCGCTGCATGGATCCTGACGGTGAAATAGGACGCCCCCCGAAGCGGCCTGCGGCCGCCTCCCCCCACTGGGGGGCGCCGCCAGTGGCCCGTCCTGAGCTTGTCGAAGGGCGGATCCACGGCGGCCACGAACAAGAAAGCCCGCTTGCGCGGGCTTTCTG
>CAZFKW010000442.1:0-2924 GCA_964519795.1 uncultured Ramlibacter sp.
CTCGCCACGCGTTTTGTGCGTCGCGATGTACTGCTTGATCGCCGCAACGGCGAGGGCACCCGCAGGCTCCACGATGCTGCGGGTATCGACGAAGACATCCTTGATGGCGGCGCAGACGGCATCGGTGTCCACGGTCACGAATTCGTCGACAAGGTTCTTCGCCACCCTGAAGGTTTCCTCTCCCACAAGCTTCACGGCGGTGCCGTCCGAGAACAGGCCAACGTCGCTGAGTGCGACACGCTTTTTTGCGGCCACGGACTGCATCATGGCGTCGGAGTCATTCATCTGTACGCCGATGACCCTGATCTCCGGTCGCACAGCCTTGATGTAGTTGGCCACTCCGGAAATCAGCCCGCCGCCGCCGATGGCCACAAACACCGCATGCAGCGGCCCCTGGTGCTGGCGCAGGATTTCCATCGCGATGGTGCCCTGGCCTGCGATGACGTCCGGATCGTCGAAAGGGTGGACGAAGGTCAGGCCCTGTTTCCGTTCCAGCAGCGCGGCGTGCTGGTAGGCGTCCGAGTAGCTCTCGCCGTGCAGCACGATCTCGCCGTGGCTGCCGGCGAATGCCTTGACCGCGTCGATCTTCAGCTGCGGCGTGGTGACGGGCATGACAATCACGGCCCGCACGCCCAGCTTGTGGGCGCTGAGTGCCACACCTTGCGCATGGTTGCCGGCGGACGCACAGATCACGCCCCTGGCAAGCTGCTGCGGCGTCAACTGCGCCATCTTGTTGTAGGCGCCGCGAAGCTTGAAGCTGAATACAGGCTGCTGGTCCTCGCGCTTGAGCAGGATCTTGTTGTGCAGGCGGCGGGTCAGGTACTTGGCGACCTCCTCGGGCATCAAGTCGGCGGGCTTCAGGCGCGGGGTGCGCTTTGCTGGTGCTGGTTTCATGGTTTTCCCTCAGACGCGATGATAGAGGGGCCAGAAAAAAGCCCCGAATCTTGCGACTCGGGGCTGAATCCACCTTTTCGGAGGGTGGAGGAGACAATCGGTGCATGAATGAACATGCGATGGTGTCAGTGTAGCCAGCTTTTGCTGCGATGCAACATCAACAACTGTTCCAGTTTGAGACGGATTTGGCTTTATTAGCGGAATTTATTTGCGTGGTGTGATTTTTATACAGGTGGAGAGCAGGCAATGGAATGCACAGTCAGCTGGACGGGCGCTTCAGGAACGCGTTCGGGAATGGGTTTCGTGGCGGAAACCGGAAGCGGCCACATCCTGAACATGGATGGCGCGCCCGATGCGGCCAAACCGGAGAACGGGGGGCAGAACCTTGCCCCCAGACCCATGGAAACGGTGCTGGCCGGCACGGGCGGATGCACTGCCTATGACGTGGTGCTGATCCTCAAGCGCGGGCGCCATGATGTGCGCGGCTGCTCGGTAAAGCTCACGGCTGAGCGTGCCGAGGGCGATCCCAAGGTTTTCACCGCCATCAACATGCACTTCACAGTGACGGGCAGGGGCGTGCCGGCCTCCGCAGTGGAGCGCGCCATCGCCATGAGCCATGACAAGTACTGCTCTGCCAGCATCATGCTGGCCAGGACGGCAAAGATCACCACAAGCTTCGATGTGGTGGAGGCCTGACAGGAACTGTCAATACCTCAGAGGTAGTGAGCCGTTGTTGTCATCACTTTGGCGGCGGCGGCCATCAGCGACTTGACCGGGGGTGGCAGTTCAAGCGCCCCGGCATCAAGCGCCTGCGCTGCATGACGGGCTTCGTCGTCTTTCATCTGGACCACGATGGCTCGCGACGCGTGATCGTTGGCCGGAAGGCGGCTCAGGTGGCTTTCAAGGTGGGCCTCGACCTGCTTTTCTGTCTCGACGACGAAGCCCAGACTGGCGCGGTCTCCCAGCCGGCCCGCCAGGAGGCCCAGTCCAAAGGCGCCGGCGTACCACAGCGGATTGAGCAACGAAGGCCTTGAGCCGAGTTCGTCCAGGCGAGTGCGGGTCCACGCGAGGTGATCGGTTTCTTCCCTTGCGGCTTCTTCAAAGTGCGTGCGCAGCGCCGGGCTGGAGGTGGTGAGGGCCTGTGCCGTGTACAGTGCCTGGGCACACACTTCACCCACGTGGTTGACCCGCATGAGGGCGGCAGACTGCCGGCGCTGGGCGTCATCGAGCACGGTGTCGTCGCCTGCCACGACCGGGCAGGCGCGGCTCGCGCGCGGAACGGCAAACAAGGTCCTCAATGCAGAATCGGCGGCAATCAGAAAAGGGTCCATTGATGAGGTCCTGTCGATCAAAAAGGGGGCGGCCCTGAATGCTGACACAAGGCTGGCAAGCGGGTCAGCCGGGACTGGCATGACAAATGCTTCAATTTATTCTGCCAGCTTCATGCGTGCCTGCGTCTTTGCAGGGTCTCCACACGCCGGCTGATGTTGTTGCAGGGGTGCAACGGAATGCCCTTAATCGGGTTAAATCCTTTGCGCATAACCACGCGCTCTGGTGCAATAACGACAACTTCCCAAAAAGGGGAGGTTGGCCCGGGGAACCGGCGGGAGCACAAAGGTGCCAGCATCTTGAATGACCCCTTCGCACCGGTGCCCTATGTTTAACCTTGGAGAAACTTGCAATGATGAAAAAATCCCTAGTTGCTCTGGCTGCCCTGGCATTTGTCGGTGTCGCCTCTGCCCAATCGTCTGTCACCCTGTACGGCGTTCTTGACGTCGGTTTCGGCAAGGTGAAGGGCGGTAAGTGGGGCATTAACAACGGCGAAGGCTACAACGTGCCCTCGACCGGTACCGTGAACCCCACCACGAAAGACGGCTTCAACAGCACGTCCGTGATCGGTTTCCGTGGTAGTGAAGACCTCGGCGGCGGCTTGAAGGCCAACTTCAACCTGCAGTCGGGCGGCCTCGACCTGTCGGCTGGCGCCACCCCCCTGAACTTCACCCGTGAAGCCTGGGTTGGTGTGTCTGGCG
>CAZFKW010000443.1:0-2917 GCA_964519795.1 uncultured Ramlibacter sp.
TGCCCATCGCGCCGTTCACCGAAACGCCGGGCACCTTCGTCAATGCCGAAGGCCGCGTCCAGGGCTTCCATGCCGTGGTCAGGCCGCTTGGCGAGACCCGCCCTGCCTGGAAGGTGCTGCGCGTGCTGGCCAACCTGCTGGACTTGCCTGGCTTTGATTTCGAGTCCTCGCTTGACGTGTTGAAGAAGGCCGGACTTGACGGTGCGGCGCAGTTGCCGGCCAGCAGGCTTGGCAATGCCACTGCAGCGCCCGTCGTGTTGACTGCTGCCGGCACCGCCGCGCCGGTCGTCGCGACCATCTACCAACTGGACGGCATCGTGCGCCGCTCGGCCTCACTGCAGCTGACCGCTGACGGCCTGGGCTCAAGCTACGCCGCCATGAACGTACCGCCCGGCGCGTCCACCACGGGCCAGAACGTGGAGATGACGGCATGATTGATTCGATTTTCGGCTTTGGCCAGGGCCTGGTGGCGGCACCCTGGTGGACGGGCATAGGTTGGCCCGTGATCTGGACGCTGATCAAGATCGTGCTTGTCGTGATCCCGCTCATGGGCGCCGTTGCCTACCTGACGCTGTGGGAGCGCAAGGCCATCGGCTTCACGCAGATCCGCGTGGGTCCGAACCGCATCGGCCCGCTCGGCCTTTTGCAGCCCATCGCCGACGCGCTCAAGCTGTTGACCAAGGAAATCATCGTCCCGACGGTGGCGAACAAGGGTTTGTTCTTCTTGGGGCCGATCATGACCATCATGCCTGCGCTGGCAGCATGGGCCGTGATCCCGTTCGGGCCCGATGTCGCGCTTGCCAACATCAATGCCGGCCTGCTGTTCCTCATGGCCATCACCTCGCTGGAGGTCTATGGCGTCATCATTGCGGGTTGGGCGTCCAATTCCAAGTACGCCTTCCTGGGCGCGCTGCGCGCCTCGGCGCAGATGGTGAGCTACGAGATTGCCATGGGCTTTTGCCTGGTGGTGGTGCTGATGGTCTCGGCCAGCATGAACATGACCGACATCGTCATGGGCCAGGACAAGGGCTACTTTGCGGGCATGGGCCTGAACTTCCTGTCGTGGAACTGGCTGCCGCTGCTGCCGATCTTTGTTGTTTTCTTCATCTCCGGCCTGGCCGAGACCAACCGCCATCCTTTCGACGTGGTGGAAGGTGAGTCGGAAATCGTGGCCGGACACATGATCGAGTACTCGGGCATGAGCTTTGCCATGTTCTTCCTGGCCGAGTACGCCAACATGTGGCTCGTGTCCATCCTGACGGTCATCCTGTTCCTGGGTGGCTGGCTGCCTCCGTTCGATGCACCGCTGCTCAACCTCATTCCGGGCTGGATCTGGCTGGGCATCAAGACCTTCTGCGTGGTCACCATGTTCCTCTGGGTGCGCTCCACCTTCCCGCGCTACCGTTATGACCAGATCATGCGCCTGGGCTGGAAGATCTTCATTCCCGTCACCCTCGTGTGGCTCGTGGTGGTCGGCCTCTGGATGCAGACCTCCTACAACATCTGGAAGTAAATATGAGCCCCCACGCTCGTCACTTCGTGTACTCGCTGCCCCCCGAGGGGGTGCGCACCGCCTTCGGACGGCCGTGCGGCGGGGCATTCGCCAATTGGAGATACTGAATGTCAACGCGCACACTCGCTTCCCAACCTTTTTCCCTCAAGGACTTCCTGTCCAGCTTCATGCTGATAGAGCTGTTCAAGGGCCTTGCGATCACCGGCAAGTACGCCTTCAGCCGGAAGATCACGGTGCAGTTCCCGGAAGAAAAGACACCAGCATCGCCTCGTTTCCGCGGCCTGCATGCCCTGCGCCGCTACGAGAACGGCGAGGAGCGCTGCATCGCCTGCAAGCTGTGTGAGGCCGTGTGCCCCGCCATGGCCATCACCATCGAGTCCGACGTGCGGGACGACGGCTCGCGCCGGACCACCCGCTATGACATCGACCTGACCAAGTGCATCTTCTGCGGTTTCTGTGAGGAAAGCTGCCCGGTGGACTCCATCGTTGAGACGCACATCTTCGAATACCACGGCGAGAAGCGCGGCGACCTGTACTTCACCAAGGAAATGCTGCTGGCCGTAGGCGACCGTTACGAGCCCGAAATTGCAGCGGCCAAGGCGGCAGACGCCAAATACCGTTGAGCCGTCGCACGCAGAACCGCTGACCACAGCCCACATCCAGACCACAGAAATACATATCCATGGACGTCAAGACGGGTCTCTTCTATCTCTTTGCGGTCGTGCTGCTGTTTGCAGCCTTCCGCGTCATCACCGCGCGCAACCCGGTGTATGCCGCGTTGTACCTTGTCCTCGCGTTCTTCCAGGCGGCCGCCATCTGGATCCTGCTGAAGGCCGAATTCCTGGCCATCACGCTGGTGCTGGTGTATGTGGGCGCCGTGATGGTGTTGTTCCTCTTTGTCGTGATGATGCTGGACATCAACATGGACAGCATGCGCAAGGGATTCTGGAAACACTTTCCGGTGGCCGCGACCGTCGGCGCACTGATTGCGCTTGAGATGGCCGCTGTGCTGATCGGCGGCTTCCGCGGCGCCGAAGAGCCGCGGGCGGCCGCAGCAGTGGCAGGGCAGGCTGCGGTTCAGGTCTCCAATACCAGGGACCTCGGCATCCTGCTCTACACCCAGTACCTTTACCCGCTGCAGGTTGCAGCCGTGCTGCTGCTCGTGGCCATCATTGCTGCCATCGCGCTGACCCTGCGTGAGCGCAAGGACAGCAAGCGCATGGACCCGTCAGACCAGGTCCGGGTGAAGGCGCGCGACCGCATGGAAGTCGTCAGTATGGACGCGACCCGTGCCGCACCGCCGCCGCCCCCGCCGGCTGACCCGGCGGCGCCCACCGTGGAGACCAAGGCATGACGCTCACCCTCGGACACTATCTTTCCCTCGGCGCGATGCTGGCCCGGGCG
>CAZFKW010000444.1:0-2832 GCA_964519795.1 uncultured Ramlibacter sp.
CGCGC
This sequence comes from uncultured Ramlibacter sp., assembly GCA_964519795.1. GTDB lineage: Bacteria > Pseudomonadota > Gammaproteobacteria > Burkholderiales > Burkholderiaceae_C > JACMQX01. The sequence goes on from CAZFKW010000444.1 coordinate 6, forward strand.
GGCGACTGGAGCGTGTTCGTGACGCGCGGCCTGTCGGCCGGCCTGCTGGCCGTCGCGCTGCTGCTGGTGATCATTGTGGCGCTTCCCTCGGTCAAGAAGAAGCGCCAGGAGGCGTTCGTGGAAGACTAGCGACGCAGCCCGGGGCTGCCCGCCATCCGGGTCAGCCAGGCTGGAGCCTGCCGTGCGGGGGGCTTGCCTGGACCATCCACCCAGAAATGCAAAACGGCGCCTCCGGGCGCCGTTTTGCATTTCTGAACTGGCACGCCACTTGCATCTATTCTTGGATACAAGTTTGGATGCCTACAAGTGGTGCATGTTTCCCGTCCTGTCGATCCTGTCCTCCAGCCGCCCCTCTCCGGCGTGCCGGTCATGCCGGACCTTGCGCCGCAGGCTTGGCTGGCCCGTCCTGAACGCCCGATCACGTCAGGCGGGCCGGGCGCATTGCAGGGGCTGACTTTTGCGGCCAAGGACAACATTCATGTGGCGGGCCTTCCCACGACGGCGGCCTGCCCGGCGTTTTCAGGCACGCCTGCCGGGCACGCCGTTGTTGTGCAGAACCTGCTCAATGCTGGTGCATCGCTGCTGGGCAAAACAAACCTTGACCAGTTCGCCTGCGGGCTGAACGGGACCCGCTCGCCCTATGGCGCCGTACCCAATGCCTTTGACCCTGCCTATGTCTCCGGCGGGTCGAGCTCCGGCTCTGCCTACGTTGTTGCCACAGGGCAGGTGGACTTTGCATTGGGCACCGACACAGCCGGGTCGGGCCGCGTGCCGGCAGGGCTGAACAACATCGTCGGCATCAAGCCCTCCAAAGGGCTGATCAGTGCAAGGGGCGTCGTTCCTGCGGCGCAGAGCGTGGACTGCGTGTCGATCTTCGCACGCACTGTCGGTGTGGCGGCAAAGGTGCTGGCAGCATCCATGGGCTACGACCGGCTGGACCCCTACTCGCGCGAACTTTCCATGGCGACGCGGCCCTACCCCGACGCATTCCGCTTCGGGATTCCGCAACCGCTGGAGTTCTTTGGGGATTCAGCTGCAAAGGATGCTTTCGGCCAGGCGGTGGCACGGCTCACCTCCATGGGTGGTGCGCCTGTTCCCGTTGACTACGCGCCGTTGTCCGCTGCAGCAACGCTGCTCTATGAAAGTGCGCTCGTCGCAGAACGTTACACCGCCATCCGCAGCTTTTTTGACGCCCACGAATCCGACGTGATCGAGCCGGTGCGCAGCATCATCGCCAAGGGCAGGGACTACAGTGCAGCCGACCTTCTTGAAGCCCAGACAACGCTGCGCGCGCTGGGCCAGCAGGCAGCTGCGATGTGGAGCGGCATCGACGTGCTGCTCGTCCCCACAGCCCCCACGCACTACACCATTGCGCAGATGCAGGAGGACCCGGTTGCCCTGAACCGCAACCTGGGTGCCTACACCAACTTCGTCAACCTGCTCGACTACGCCGCCATCTCCGTGCCCAGCAGCATCCGGCCGGACGGACTGCCCTTTGGCATCACGCTGATCGGGCTGTGCGGCAGTGACTGGCAACTCGCAGAACTCGGGCAGCGCTACCACCACGCCACCGGGCTGGCGCAAGGCGTGACGGCGCAGCCGCTTGGAGAGCCTCAGCCCATCGCAGGCATCCGGCCTGCCCAGAATATCAAGGTCGCCGTCGTGGGTGCGCATCTGTCCGGCATGCCGTTGAACTGGCAACTCTCGGACAGGGGCGCAAGCCTCGTTGCGGCTACCAGGACAAGCCCGGACTACAGGCTGTTTGCGCTGCCCGGCTCGGTCCCGCCCAAGCCGGGCCTGGTGCGCGTCGCACCAGGCGAGGGCGCGTCAATTCCGCTTGAAGTCTGGTCCATGCCGGTGGAGCACTACGGCTCCTTCGTAGCATTGATCGCAGCGCCGCTGGGCATAGGAACCATCAGACTGGCCGACGGAAGCAGCGTCCAGGGGTTTCTCTGCGAATCACAGGCGCTGGCCGGCGCGCGGGACATCACGCACATGGGCGGCTGGCGCAACTACATCTCATCGCTCGACGCAGCGAAGGCCGCGACAGCATCCCCATGACACCACCAGTTTCCAACCTCATCCCAACCTCTACCAGGAGAGCTTCATGACCAGGCCCGCACACACCATCATGCCAACCGCCGCAGCGACAACAAGCCGGCGCGCCGTACTCGTCACCGGCGCGGCAGCGCTAGGCGCACTGGCGGCACCCGCCCTCGTCCGCGCGCAAGGCGGCCCCAAGATCCGGGTCGGCTACTGGCCGATCGCCGCCGGGCTGCCGTTCTACGCCGCAGTCGAGTTGGGCTATTTCAAGGAGGCTGGCCTGAATGTGGAGCCGCTCAAGTTCGCCGGCGCCCAGCAGATCATGGAGGGCATGCTGTCCGACCGTGCCGACGCAAGCGCCAATGGCACGGGCTCGGCCAACATCGCCATTGGCGAGATCGCATCGCCCGGCACCTTCAAGATCTTCTGCTCCAACCCCAGCAATGTGAAGAACGTGCTGGATGAAGTCATCGTGCCCATCGGCAGCACGGCCAAAACCATGGCCGACCTGAAAGGCAAGCGCGTGGGATCCGGTCCCGGCATCCAGAACGTGACACTGGCCAAAACCGTGCTGGAGCGCGGCGGCGCGACTGGCGCAACGGTGGTCGAACTGCCCATTGGCCAGCATGTTGCGGCCCTGGCCGCCGGCCAGCTCGATGGTTGCTACACGCTGGAGCCCACAGGCACCATCGGCCGGATGAACGGTACCACCAAAGTGCTGGAAGCCGGCGTCATTGCCAGATATGTGCTCGGTGACCCGATGGCGCCGTGGTTTGGCGGCTCG
>CAZFKW010000445.1:0-2823 GCA_964519795.1 uncultured Ramlibacter sp.
GTATTGCGCGCATCGCTCAGTGGCAGCGAGCCATCAATAACCCCAGATCAAATCTGATGTCTGCACCAGCGACAAACGATCTCTAAATGGTCATCAATTACCCTGATCTGCGAACGGCTCAGAAGTACGCCGTGATCCTGAAGCATGCACACAAACCACAACAAGTTAGGAGGAATACCATGTCATCAAGCGAAGCAAACAAGGCCGTGATCAGGCGCTTCTACGAACAAGCCTGGAACCAAAAGCAATACGACATTCTGGAAGAAACCCATGCCACTGACTGGCTTCACCACGACTCCTCCAATCCGCTGGATCTGCGCAACGGGCCTGAAGGCAACCGCGCCAGAATGATGGAAGTGAGCGCTGCTTTCCCGGATGTCCACTTTCGTCTGGACGACCTCATCGCTGAAGAGGAGCGGGTAGCAGTTCGCTTCACCATCAGCGGTACCCATTCGGGGCCATTTGCCGGGATTCCAGCCACGGGCAAACAGGTCTCCATGCAAGGCATGATTGTGCACCAACCATCAGCGTGCCGTTGCTCCCGTCCAGTCCGTGCCGGCTGTTGGTGCGCCAGGACACGACATTGCTGGCGGAGACACCGCTCACGATTCTGCCGGCGCTCGAACTCGCCTTTGCGCCGCAAACCGGCCCGCCCGACGTCGTGGTCAGCTTCATGGTGCGCAACCTGGCGGCGGACAGCCTGCGCATCGACTATACCGGCGCGGCAGTGATCGGGCCGCTGCCAGTCGCTGCGGGCAGCTACAGCGGCAGATTCACCTTGCCAGGCGACCGCCCCGACCCGCTTGGGAGCGCGACCATCGTGCGCGCCGTCAATGTTTCCGGCGGCCTGGTGATGGACCAGGTCGAGCAGCCTTTCATGTCGCAGCCAGGCAGCCTACCGCCAACCTACCGCGTGACCGACTTCTGCGCCCCGCTGGCTGGCCTGACGCCTGGCGCCGTGTTCACCATCACCGGCGTCATCGATCCGCCACCCCCGTCAGGGCAGACAACCGTGCCGCCCGTCTGGAAAACCGTTGCCGGCAAGCTGTTTCCGGTCGGCGTCGGTTAGTCGCTGCTCTACGGCGACGGCGGTTTTGCGGTGGCGACGCGCGTCATCGTGGACCCGACTGTGGAGATCGATGAGACTTACCAGTATACAGTGACACCGTATACGGCGGCAGGCGCCGAATCGACGCTGAGTGATGAGGTGCGGGTGACGGTAAACGCTACGCCGCTTCATCAGTTGTATCTGCCAGTCATACTGAACCGCTAACATTCCCCGGTGGACAGACGAATTCCAGAACTTCGACATTCACATTGAGGCCATGAAATCCGGCTATCATGTTCGCGTCGATAGCCGGATGGGATATGCCGGTGAAGGCATTTTGATCTTCGTTCATTGAGATGGAGCTAAGGACGCGCGATTTGGGCGAAGTGCCACATCCCAACCCTCGCATGAAGTGGCTAAATCCGACTTTGGTCGTCGACACCCGCGCCCAAGACAGCTAGACTGAATGCGTCATCTGAGCAGAAATCACATTGGCGCCCATCGTCATCCTTGGCGATGGCGAGAAAAAGGAGGAGATCATGCGTAGTAACCTAAGCCGTGTGGCCGCAGTGCTTGCCTGGATCATCGGGGGAATGGGTGTATTCGCCGGCGGGCAGGCGCTGTTGGGCAGGCTTCCAGGTTGGAATGTAATTAGTTGGCTACCCGTCTTTAATTTTGCCGTAGGCGTGCTGACCGTGCTCGTCGTTGCGCCTTTGATCTGGCGCGGTCACCGACATGCACTGTCGGCAGGATGGGTAATTTTCGGTCTCAACTTGGTGGTGACGGCGATCCTATTGGTTGCATTTCGCGATATCGTCGCACGTGAGAGCATCGCGGCGATGCTGCTGCGGCTGGCGGTTTGGGCGGTAATCATCGGTCTTCTTCACTGGCAAACGCGCCGGCAACCATGAAGACTCACGGCTACGGTTTGCTCAGCGCGGGCGGACGTAATCGCCCGCGCTGAGCAATGCAGGGTAAGCCACGCCATACATGCACCCTATGGCATGGCCGTCACGCCGAGACCAAAGGCATAGACCAACTCTCCGCCCAGGAAGCCCACGGCCACGATCAGCGCCACACCGACAACCTGGATCACCGTATAGAGCGTGCGCTTACCCCCGCGGATGGCATCCTTGCTGCGCCAGCTCCAGATCGCCAGGGCGCCAAAGAGCACGAAGGTGACGATGCCCAACGCCCGGTGGATGTTCAGTGTCGCCAGCGCCGGGCTGTCCAGCGGCACGCGCTGTGCGTCCAGAAAGCCGGTAAGCAGGGTAAAAACTGTTCCAGCCAATCCCAAGAGCAAGGTATACCAGGCGGCTTGATTCAGCCCTTTCCCCGGCCAGAAGTTCGCAGCCCAACTCAACGCTACACTGCTCAGCAGCAATGCAATCGGAAAGTGAACAAAAAGTGGGTGAAGATTTGCAGGCATTGGTCTATTCCTTTCTGTGGCGTCTACAGGGGCCAGTCGCGCAGCATACGTTCGGTCTCTTCGGAGTGGCCGCTTTCGTCGCGCACCATATCTTCCAGTTGCACGGCCAACCCCTTGTCGCCCAGCTCATCCGCCTCGCGAGCGCGTTGCGTGTAATCGGCGGCAGCGCGCTGTTCTGCCGCGAGTACGGCCTCCAGCATGGCGCGATTCGTTTGCGCCATCGCCACGGGGCGCGGGGTCGTGGTCGGTTCGCCGCCCAATGCCACAATCTTGTTGGCCAGGAACTGCGCGTGAAGCTGCTCGTCCGCCACTTCGGTCAGGAAGAACTGCGCCAGCTGGGGGCGAT
>CAZFKW010000446.1:0-2814 GCA_964519795.1 uncultured Ramlibacter sp.
CCGTGTTCGTGGTGATCACCATGGCCATCACGTCGGCATTGCCCGCCCACATGATCAGCCTGCTGCGCGAGAACGGCCTCAGTGAGGCCTGGGTGATCATCATCCCGGCGAGCATCGGCATCATCCAGGTGCTGGGCCGGGCACTGCTGTATTTCTTTGAGCATCACTTTGACGTGCACATGGCCAACCGCATCATCCCCTGCCTGATCCCGCTGGGCCTGGCCGCGCTGCTGGCGGGCGGCGGGCATGGCTGGGCGGCGCTTGTCTTCGTCATGCTCTACGGCATGGGCAACGGCATGATGACCATAGTCAAGGGCACGGCCATTGCGCAGTACGTCAACCGTGACCATGTGGCCACGCTCAATGGGGCACTTGGCTTCCCGCTCGCCATCTCACGCGCGATTGCGCCATTGCTGCTGGGGGTGCTCTGGACGCGTGAGGCCGGCTACACGCAGGGCCTGTGGCTGATGCTGGTCGCAAGCGTTGTCGCCGTGTTTGCACTGCTGATGGCGCAGCGCAAGTCGCTGGGCCTGCGCGACCGTCAGGAGCCCTGAGGCATCGCCGCTTCAGTGTCTTCAGGCGGATGCCCCGCTGTTTTGGCCAGTTCGGGCACACTGCCCGGCACATCATGCTCACGCACCTCATCCGACACCGCACGCGCCACGCCGGCGGAGTACAGCAGGATGGCCGAGGTGAAGTAAATCCACATCAAAAGCACAATCAGCGAACCTGCCGCGCCATAGGCCGAGACCACAGCCACTGACGACAGGTAGGTGGCCAGTACATGCTTGCCGCCGGTGAACAGCGATGCGCCGATGGCCGAACCCAGTGCCAGGTGCCGCAAGCTGGGCTTGGGACCAGCGCTCATGCGCATCAGCGCAACGAAGAGGAATGTACAGAAGCCGAAGGACACGGCTTCATTGACGATGAACAGCACCTGCTTGATGGCCACCCAGGTCCCCGCCCAGTCCGCGACCATATCAAGGATGGTTGAAACAGCCAGGGATATGAGCAGCAGGAAGCCAAAGGCCAGGATGTACGCAATGCCTCGCAGCCGCAGCGTGGCGGTGTACCACCACTTCTGGTTCGCAGCCTCGCCCGTGCCGCTGGTCCACAACCGCTCGAAGGCCGACTGCAGTTCGGCAAACACACCCGTGGCCCCGACCAGCAACAGGATGAATGCGATCAATGACGCAATGATGCCCTCGGAGGGTTCGCGGGAACTGTTGAGCGCCTGCTTGATGACTTCTGCGCCCCGGTCGCCGATAACGCCGCCGATCTGGGCGATCAGGTTGGTCTCTATGACCGAGCGGTCCATCCACCAGCCGAGCACTGCGACCAGCAGCACCAGCAAGGGCGCCAGGCTGAGGACGCCATAGAAAGACATGGCAGCGCTCATGCGCAACCCGTCCGCGTCGCTCCAGAGTTCAAACGCGCGGTAGAGGGGGCGGAAAGGCGGTTTGACTGCCTCAAGCAGCCGTGTGTGCCATGGCAGGCGCGTGTCGGTCATACCGTTGAGGGTAGCCCATAACGCGCGCAAGGCGGCGTCAGGCTTGTTCGGGGGGCTGCGTCGGTCATGTCCCACAGCGCGCTGGCGCCCGGGCGCTCTGCCGCGCGTGAGTGAAAGCTCCCTCAGAGATTCGGCGCCAGCAGGCGCTGCAGCTCATCCACGGTGCTGCCCTTGCGCCGCGCCAGGTCCTGCACCTGGTCTTCACCGATCTTGCCGACGTTGAAATACACGCTCTGCGGATGCCCGATGTAGAAGCCGCTCACACTGGCAGCCGGCGTCATGGCCAGGCTTTCCGTCAATCCCATCCCGATGTCCTCACATTGCAGCAGCTCGAACATGTCGCGCTTGACACTGTGGTCCGGGCAGGCCGGGTAGCCGGGTGCGGGGCGGATGCCCCTGTACTTCTCGGCGATGAGATCCTCCGTGCTCAACTGCTCCTGCGGCGCGTAGCCCCACAGGTCGGTGCGCACGCGGTGGTGCAGGCATTCGGCAAAGGCCTCGGCCAGCCGGTCGGCAATGGCCTTGAGCATGATGGAGGAGTAGTCGTCATGGTCGTCCATGAAGTACTTGTCTTTCTTCTCCGCGCCAATGCCGGTGGTGACCGCGAACAGGCCTGCATAGTCCTGCGCGACACCTTTGGGCGCGACAAAGTCGGCCAGGCACCGGCTGGGGCGCATCACGCCTTCAATGACATGCTTTTCGGCCTGCTGGCGCAGGCCGTGCCAGGTCATGGCCACCTGGCTGCGGCTGTCGTCGGTGTAGAACTCGATGTCATCGTCGTTCACCGAGTTGGCCGGGTAGAGCGCCACCACGCCGTTGGCCGTGAGCCATCGGCCCTCGATCAGGCGCTTGAGCATACGCTGGGCGTCCGCATAAACACGCACGGCCTCGGTGCCAACCACCTCGTCTTTCAAAATCTGCGGGAAAGGCCCTGCCAGGTCCCAGGTCTGGAAGAACGGTCCCCAGTCGATGTACTTTGCCAGTTCGGTCAAGTCGAAGTTCCTGAACACGCGGCGGCCAAGAAACTTCGGCGTGACGGGCTCAAAGCCCTGCCAGTCCACCGGCGTCTTGTTGGCGCGCGCCTTCGACAAAGGCCACAACGGTTGCTGCTTCTTGTTGGCATGCTGGTGGCGCACCTTCTCGTAGTCGGTGTTGAGCTCGTCAATGTACTTTGCTGCCTGCTCGCTCAAGAGGCTCTGCGCCACGCTGACGCTGCGTGACGCATCGGGCACATACACCACAGGGCCTTCATAGTGCGGCGCAATCTTGACTGCCGTATGCACGCGGCTCGTGGTGGCGCCGCC
>CAZFKW010000447.1:0-2791 GCA_964519795.1 uncultured Ramlibacter sp.
GCGGTTGCACAATCCCTGGGTGCGACACGGCGCCTGGGTGACGTGGTGCGCGGCAAGGTCGCCGTGCGCGCCATCATCGACGCCATGGCCACCATGCTTTACCTCAGCTCGCTGTTCAACTTGCCACTGGGCAATGCCACGGCCATCAACCTGGCAGCGCCGCTGGTCATGATCGTATTTGCCGTGCTGTTCCTGCAGGAGCGCGTGAGCCTGCAGCGCTGGCTGGCCATCCTGGCCGGCTTTGCGGGCGTGCTGCTGATCATCCAGCCCCGTACGGAAGGCTTCAATGCCTGGGCCCTGGTGTGCCTGGCGGGCACGCTGTTCCATGCCACGCGCGACCTGCTGACGCGCCAGATTGCGCAGAACATCCCCTCCATCCTGATCACACTGGCGACTGCGCTGGCCGTGACCATCCTGTCAGGCCTGGCATCCATCGTGCAGGGGTGGAAGCCGTTCGGCCTGTTCGAGCTGTCATTGCTGGCCGCTGCGTCGGTATTTCTTGCGGGCGGCTACTACCTGATCATCAGCAGCATGCGCGAAGGCGACATGTCGCTGATTGCGCCATTCCGCTACACAGGGCTGCTGTTCGCGCTGGTGATCGGCTACGCAGTCTGGGGCGAGGTGCCGAACCTGCCCTCCTGGTGCGGCATCGCACTGTTGATCGGTTCCGGCATCTACGTACTGCAGGGCGAGCGCTCACGCCGACAGGGCAGGACGTAGAACGGGCTCCCGCAAGCGTTTTCACGCCAGGTCGACCGCAAAGCGCCACGCCCCGCACATACTGACCGGATTGAGGGTCTTCCCGGACCCGGTCCGGCACCGCATGGGCCAGGGTTTTCTGTAGACTCAAGCCCATGGCTGGAACTGTCGAACATTCCGACTTCATCATCATTGGCGCAGGCATCGCCGCTGCGTCTGCGGGATACTGGCTGGCGCCGCATGCGCGCGTCGTGATGCTTGAACGTGAGTCCCAGCCGGGCTATCACTCCACTGGCCGCTCCGCCGCCTTGTTCATGGAGAGCTATGGCACGCCGCAGGTGCGGGGCCTCACCATGGCCAGCCGCGAATTCCTCCAGGCGCCTCCTCCAGGTTTTTCGGAACACCCCCTGCTCGGGCCTCGCGGCGCCCTGCTGGTGGCCACGCACGGCCAGCGCGAAGAGCTCGACGGAATGTGGGACATCCTGCAGTCGGTCACGCCGAATGCAACGCGTCTGGACAGCGCCGGCACGCACGCGCTGGTCCCGGTGCTGCGCCGGGAAAAGGTGCTGGGCGCGGTACTTGAACCTGATGCTGCCGACATGGACGTTCACGCGATTCACCAGGGTTACCTCGCCGGCCTGCGCCGATCCGGCGGCCGGCTGGTGTGTGATGCACCGGTCACGGGGCTCGCACGCGTGGGGACCGGCTGGCAGGTGGAGGCCGGTGGCCGGCTCTACGAAGCGCCCGTCGTTCTGAACGCGGCCGGCGCCTGGGCTGATGAAGTGGGCCGGCTTGCAGGCGCACAGCCCATCGGCCTTCAACCCAAACGCCGCTCTGCCTTCATCTTCCACCCGCCCGAAGGCATTGCGTCAGCGCACTGGCCGCTGGTGGGAGGCATGGGCGAGAGCTGGTACTTCAAGCCGGATGCCGGCATGCTGCTGGGCTCACCCGCCAATGCCGACCCCGTGGCGCCGCATGACGTGCAACCCGAAGAGCTGGATATTGCGACAGCCATCCACCGCATTGAAGAGATGACCACGCTCACCATCCGCCGGCCGACACGCACCTGGGCCGGCCTGCGGTCCTTCGTCTCCGATGGCGACCTCGTGGGCGGGTTTGACGCGGCCCTGCCGGGCTTCTTCTGGGTGGCCGCGCAAGGGGGCTACGGCATCCAGACGTCCGCTGCCATGGGCGAGGCGTGCGCATCCCTGGCGCGGGGCCTGCCACTGCCGCAACGCATTGGGGACTTCGGGTTGACGGTTGACATGCTGTCTCCCCGCCGGCTGTCAATGCCCTCCGCCTGAACACTGTCAGCAGCAAGCCGGCGGCGCGGCTGTTACGCTGTGCCGATGAACGTGATCGCCGGTACAGCCGTTCAGGCTGGCCTGGCGCGCGGGTGCAAGCAGCGCCATTGCCGGTAAGATGCCGCCATGTCTCTCGTCCTCATCATTGAAGATGATCCCACGCAGCGGCTTCTTGCAAGCTCCATACTTCGCAGCGCGGGGCATGAGGTGCTGGAAGCAACCGATGGCGCGCAGGGCCTGGAAATGGCGCAGGCGGGGCTTCCCGACGTCGTCGTTTGCGACGTGATGATGCCCGGCATGAATGGCTACCAGATGGTTGCCGCGCTCAGGAAGAATCCGGCCACCGCCGACGTATCCGTTCTGCTCCTCTCGGCCATGAAGGAGCGCTCACACATCCGTCTTGGCATGGCGACGGGCGCGGATGACTACCTGCCCAAGCCGTTCACCGCCAGCGAGTTGAAGGAGTCGGTGGCGTCGCTGCTCGTCAAACGGGCGCGCCAGCGCGAAACCTCGCAGCAGGCGGCCCAGGAAATTGTTGTCGCCGCGCTGCATGACCAGAAGCAGGAGCTGAGCGGCCAGTATGAGAAGCGGCTGCTGCGCGAGCTCAACAAGCGCTGGCAGGGTGAGATCCAGTCCGATGAAGGCCTGCACTACCCGGGAGCGCCCGTGCTGGCGGTGGATGTGTTCGGCCCGCTGCTGGCCCATGTGCCGCAGGGTCCCGGTTTTGCGCGGGCAGTCAAGCGGCTGTACATGGCTGCAAGCGATGCGCTCTACCTCTTCGGCGCGCG
>CAZFKW010000448.1:0-2777 GCA_964519795.1 uncultured Ramlibacter sp.
GTATCTGTGGGGGAAGAAGACCACATCAAGCCGGCTGTTCAGGCGCTCGGTGAACTCACGCTGTGGCAGATCGCGATGAAGCCGGGCAAGCCGTTCGCCTATGGTGCCATTGACCGGGGCCCGGCTGGCGCCTGCCATTTCATCGGCCTGCCGGGCAATCCGGTCTCCAGCTTCATTACATTTCTCGTGCTTGTGCGTCCCTTCCTGCTCAAGCTGCAGGGCGCGTCGCAGCTGGCCGTGCAGCCTGTCGCCTTGCCCGCGCACTTCTCGTGGCCGCGCGCAGACAAGCGCCGCGAGTTCCTGCGCGCGCGACGCAATGCCGCCGGCGGCCTGGACCTGTTTCCCAACCAGAGCTCCGGCGTGCTGACTTCGGCCGTCTGGGGCGACGGCGTGATCGACAACCCGCCGGGCAGGACCATCGCGCATGGTGATGCCGTGCAGTTCATTCCATTTGCGGAGTTGCTGTGAAAGAAATCTGCATCAAGTATTTCGCTTCGGTCCGCGAGGCCATCGGAGTCTCCACGGAAGTGGTTCAGACCGCTGCACCCGACCTGGCCGCGTTGCGGGCCGAGCTCGTCGCGCGCGGCGGCGCCTATGCCGAGGCGCTGGCACATGGCAAGGCCGTACGCATGGCAGTTGACCAGGTCATGAGCAGTGAGTCGGAGGCGCTGCCTGAAGGCGCCGAGGTGGCCTTCTTTCCACCCGTGACGGGGGGGTGACGCTGTGGCCGCGCGCGTTTCCATCCAGACGCAGGACTTTGACCTCGCGCATGAGGTTGCAGCCCTGCGTGAGGCGGACAAGCGTGTTGGTGCCGTGTGCAGTTTCATTGGCACCGTGAGGGACCGCAATGACGGCAGCTTCGTCAGCGCGATGGAGCTTGAGCACTACCCTGGCATGACCGAGAAGTCCATCGAGGCCATGATCGACGAAGCGCGCAGTCGCTTTGACATCCTTGCGGCCAGGGTCATCCACCGCGTGGGGCTCCTGCAGCCGCTGGACCAGATCGTGATGGTGGCGGTGACGTCGGCACACCGCGGCGAGAGCTTCAAGGCCTGCGAATTCCTGATGGACTACCTCAAGACCCAGGCGCCGTTCTGGAAGAAGGAGCAGACGCCTGAAGGCGCGCGCTGGGTGGATGCGCGGGTGAGCGACGACGCTGCGCTGGCCCGGTGGGGCATCAAGGCTGGCAACAGCTGAGCATCCTGGCCGGGGAGCAGCGTCAGGATTGGGGCGGCGGCTCGGGCGGCTCCGGTGACTCGGGCGGCACAAAGGCAGCGCGGGCGCTGTCTTCAAGGCTCGCAGTCAACAGCTGCAACAGTTGCAGAAGCTGGGCTTGCTGAGCCGGCGCCAGCGGTGCCATGAGGCGTCTGTAGGCCTGCTCTGCAGGTTTCTGGGCATGTTCAAGCAAGGCGACTCCATCAGGCGACAGGCAGATGGACAGGTTGCGCCGGCTTGACGGGGATTGAGCCCGCTCCACAAGGCCGCGCGCCTCAAGCCCCCTCAGGACACGCAGCACGGTGACTTTGTCAAAGCCCAGCGCGCGCGCCAGTGTTGACTGGTCGAGCCCCGGATTGGCGCGCAAGACCGTCAGGACGCCGAACTGCGCGGGCGTCAGGGCCACGCCGCGGCACTCATCCTCAAACACGGCCGCCGAGATCTGGTGGGCGCGGCGCAGCAGAAAACCGGGTCGGGCATACAGGCGGGAAAGGCTCAACTCAGGCACGGCGGGTGAACTTTCTGGTACAGATAGCCGGATTGTGCCTGTTCATCCGGGTTGCAGAAATGCCAGGTGGGTCGCGCCCCCTCAATTGAGGTACTTGGGCTTGTCGCCAGGTGGCACATCAGGCGCCGGCACATCGGGCGGTGGGGGTGCGATACCGGGGAGATCCTGCCACTGCGAGGTTTTCAGCGCTTTCTCCAGCAGATGGACGAGGCCATGCGTCATCTGGGACTCCAGCGCCATCTGGAAGCCGCGCGGGTTCTGCGCGCCGGGAAGTTTCTCCGTGAAACTCATCTGCAGCTGCCCCGTCGGCAGCGGCGTCACGTTCATCTCGGTCACCAGCAGGGGCTCGGCGCCCAGGGGCAGGGCGGCGGGCTTTTCCTTGTAGGGCGTCTTGAAGTCGGCGTTCTGCAGGTTTTCTTCTTTCTTGAACTCGGCCACCATCTTGCGGGTCTGTTCGTCGGCATTGATCACGGGCGCCAGCCCCGGCGACTTCTCGGCTTCCTGCTTGATGACCTGGTCGGCCACGATCTTTGTCAGCATCGGCCAGAGATTCAGGGTGAGGCGGCGGGTGAACCACAGGCGCAGCTCCTCACCCGCGGCAGTATTGATGCGCAAAAGGATGCGGTCATGCTCCTGGATGTAGTTGATGGACAGCTGGTGAATGTTCATTTGCATGATTCTAGTCAAGCCCATGGGCCGCAGCGCTCTTGAAAATGAATCCATCAGCCTCAGTTCGAGGTGAGTTGGAGAAAACACATGCGTATAGACAAACTCACCACCAAATTCCAGGAAGCCCTGGGCGAAGCCCAGACGCTTGCGTTGGGCAACGACCATGCCTACATTGCCCCGGCCCATGTGCTGGTGGCCATGCTGCGCCAGGAAGACGGCCCCAGGGCCCTGCTGCAGCGCGCTGGTGTCAACGTTCAAGGCCTGCTGGCAGGCGCCGAGGCAGCCGTCAAGCGGCTGCCCCAGGTGCAGGGCCAGGAACAGGTCACGCTGGACCGCGATATGGGCAGCCTGCTGCAGGCGGCCGAGAAGGAATCCATCAAGCGCG
>CAZFKW010000449.1:0-2743 GCA_964519795.1 uncultured Ramlibacter sp.
TCTGCACCGCGCAGGTGCTGCCGGCCGTGGTGGCCAGCATGTACGCCGTCTACCATGGTCCGGAAGGCCTCAGGCGTATCGCGCAACGCGTGGCCGGCTACACCGCCATCCTCGCAAAGGGCCTGCAGGACCTGGGCTATGTGCTGGCCCATGACGCCGCCTTCGACACCATCACCGTCAAGACCGATGACGCCTCGCAGGCCATTGTGGACAAGGCCCGCGCGGCAGGCGTGAACCTGCGCTTTCGCCTGAACACCTACCTCGGCATCTCGCTGGACGAGACCACGACGCGGGTGGACATCGAGCAGCTGTGGTCCTTCTTCGCCAGGCCCGGCAGCACCCTGCCGGTGGTCAGCAGCTTCGAGAAAGGCATCGAGCCGCTGATCCCCGCAGACCTGCGCCGGAGCAGCGCCTTCATGAGCCACCCGGTTTTCAATACGCACCACAGCGAGACGGGCATGCTGCGCTATATCCGCATGCTGAGCGACAAGGACCTGGCGCTGGACCGCAGCATGATCCCGCTGGGCAGCTGCACCATGAAGCTCAATGCCACGAGCGAGATGATCCCCATCACCTGGCCCGAGTTTGCCAACATCCACCCGTTCGCGCCGCAAGACCAGTTGCAGGGCTATGCGCAGCTTGACTCTCAACTGCGCGCCTGGCTGTGCCAGGCCACGGGCTATGCCGGCATCAGCCTGCAGCCCAATGCCGGCTCGCAGGGCGAGTACGCCGGGCTGCTGGCCATCAAGGCCTTCCATGAAAGCAAGGGCGAAGGCCACCGCAACATCTGCCTGATTCCTTCTTCCGCGCACGGCACCAACCCGGCGAGCGCGCAGATGGTCGGCATGCAGGTGGTGGTGACGGCCTGCGACGTGAATGGCAATGTGGACATGGCGGACCTTCAGGCCAAATGCGAACAGCACAGCGGCAAGCTCGCTGCAGTCATGATCACCTACCCCAGCACGCACGGCGTTTTCGAGATGCAGGTCAAGGAGTTGTGCGCGCTGGTGCACAGCCATGGCGGCCGCGTGTATGTGGACGGCGCCAACATGAACGCGCTGGTCGGTGTGGCGGCACCCGGCGAGTTCGGCGGCGACGTGAGCCACCTGAACCTGCACAAGACCTTCTGCATCCCGCACGGCGGCGGCGGGCCGGGTGTCGGCCCGGTGTGTGTGGTCGAAGACCTCGTGCCTTTCCTGCCCGGCCATGCAACGGGCGGTATTACGGGCGGCACAGGTGCTGTTTCCGCAGCGCCCCTGGGCAATGCGGCGGTGCTGCCCATCAGCTGGATGTACTGCCGCATGATGGGTCCCGAAGGCCTGAAACATGCCACCGAGGTGGCCATCCTCTCGGCCAACTACATCAGCGCACAGCTCAAGGACCACTACCCCACGCTCTATGCGAGTGCCAACGGCCATGTGGCCCACGAATGCATCCTGGACCTGCGCCCACTCAAGGAAACCAGCGGCGTCACCGCCGAAGACGTGGCCAAGCGCCTGGCCGACTACGGCTTCCATGCGCCAACGCTGAGCTTCCCGGTGCCCGGCACGCTGATGGTCGAGCCGACCGAGAGCGAAACGCTGGACGAACTGGATCGCTTCATCTCCGCAATGAAGTCCATCCGCGAGGAGATTGCACGCGTGGAAAAAGGCGAATGGCCGCAGGACAACAATCCGCTCAAGCATGCGCCGCACACGGCGGCAAGCCTGATGGGCGCGGAGTGGGCAAGACCCTATTCACGCGAGCTTGGCGCCTTTCCGCTGCCGCAGCAAAAGCACGTCAAATACTGGCCGCCCGTCGGCCGTGTGGACAACGTGTACGGCGACCGCAACCTGTTCTGCAGCTGCGTGCCGGTGAGCGACTACCAGTAGTCCGCGCCCAAGAGGATCTGTCATCCCGGACTTGATCCGGGAACCATCACTGCTGGAGAGGATGCTGCGTCAACTGGCTGCCGTAGCGCCGTATGCCGCCTGCTCATCAAACAAATCCACATACTCATCACAAGCCGCAGCCAGCCCCGGCACGATCACCCGGCCGCCAAAGCCGTAGACCATCAAGCCCGACTCGCGGATGCGGCAGGCAAGGGCGATGAAGTCGCTGTCGGACGAGACGATGCAGATACCGTCCACGCTGCCCCCGTGGATCAGGTCCATGGCGTCGATGACCAGCGCAATGTCTGACGTGTTCTTGCCTGGGCAGTTGCGGAAGTGACCTTGCCCCCGAAAGAATGAAGTTCTTGAGCTTATCCCCGCCTCGCGGCAAAGGTTTACCCGGTTCCCGGCCGCTAAACATTTGCGCGAATCGAACGATGTGATGGTCAGGCAGGGGGCAAGCGGTGAGGGTTGCCTGCCCGACGGTACCCAGTACGCCTTGAGTCTCAACCGAACGGTACAGCGCGCTGTCGGATCCATAGCGCAGTTTGCCATTTAATGCCCAGTTCAACGCCCCGTACGTGCCATTGCCGATCGTATCGGTCACAGTCAGCGCGGCTTGCTTAGCCGCAACGAAGGGACTGCTGACGATGTCTCTCGCACCCTCTGCCCAACCCTTGGCGAACTTGCCAGCCGGATTGAAGATGAAGAAGCCTTCCACCGGGCGAATAGCGCGCATCGACCCCGTTGCTGAGGCCGTCCGGGTAACCTCGGGCACACTGCCAAATTCGCCGAGTCCATCCACCAAGTCATCCGACTTTGAGGAACGGGCAGTTATAACCACCGTGGGCAATGTGCCTGGGGCCGTAGGC
>CAZFKW010000450.1:0-2729 GCA_964519795.1 uncultured Ramlibacter sp.
CATCTGCTCGGTGACGGTGAAGTCGGCGATCACGCCGTCCTTCATCGGCCGGATGGCCTCGATGTTGCCCGGCACCTTGCCCAGCATGGCCTTGGCTTCATGGCCGACGGCCTGGATGGTTTTCTTGCCCTGGGGCCCGCCTTCATGGCGGATGGCGACAACAGAAGGCTCGTCCAGCACGATGCCCTTGTCACGCACGAAAATCAGGGTGTTGGCGGTGCCAAGGTCGATGGCCAGGTCGGTGGAAAAGTACCGACGGAAAGCTCCAAACATGAATAGTCCTCTCGCGGCACGGCCTGCACTTCGGCGGGCCATCGCCATGTCAAAAATAGATTCCGGGTGTCAAAATCGCAGTTTTTGGGGCCACAACCCGCTCAAATCACGCCATTTAATGCGCTTTGATGAGCATTGCACCAAAGGCGGGATAATACTCCATCCCCTGTGTATAACCCGGCCGGGCGCCTCTCAAAAAGGCACTTTACAACCGGTTTCGACTGCCCTTTCCAACCATGTCCCTGACCATTTCCGATATCGGCCGCATCGCCAACCTGGCGCGGCTGGAACTCCAGCCGGCCGAAGCTGACCGCATGCTCGGCCAGATCAACGGTTTTTTTGACATCGTTGAGCAGATGCGGGCCGTGGACACCACCGGCATAGAGCCGCTGGCGCATCCGGTGGCCGCAGTGCTGGATATTTCCCTGCGCCTGCGCGATGACGTGGCCAGCGAGGCCAACCAGCGCGAGGCCAACCAGCAAAGCGCGCCGGCCGTCGAGCGCGGACTGTTTCTTGTCCCGAGGGTGATCGAATGAACACGACCCCACTGCATGACCAGACCGTGGCGCAACTGGCCGCCAGCCTGCGCGCGAAAGACGTGTCTGCCGTCGAGGCTGCGCAACATTTCCTCGGCCGGATGAAGGCGCATGAATCGCTGGGCGCGTTCCTGGCGGTAAACGAAGAAGTCACCCTGGCGCAGGCTCGCACCGCTGACGCCCACATCGCCGCCGGCGAGCAGGATGCGCTGCTGGGCGTGCCGGTGGCGCACAAGGACATCTTCGTCACCAAAGACTTTCCCACAACCGCCGGCTCGAAGATGCTGGCGGGGTACCGCTCGCCGTTTGATGCCACCGTCGTCAGCAAGCTTGCAGGCCATGGTATGGTGACGCTGGGCAAGCTCAACTGTGACGAATTCGCGATGGGTTCGTCGAATGAGAATTCGGCCTTCAAGCCTGTTGCCAACCCGTGGGATGCCACGCGTATCCCAGGGGGCTCTTCGGGCGGCAGTGCTGTTGCCGTGGCAGCGCGACTTGCGCCTGCAGCAACCGGCACAGACACCGGCGGCTCGATCCGCCAGCCTGCATCGTTCTGCGGCGTGACGGGCATCAAGCCAACCTACGGACGCGCGTCGCGTTATGGGATGGTGGCCTTTGCCTCCAGCCTGGACCAGGCCGGGCCGATGGCGCGCACGGCTGAAGACTGCGCACTGCTGCTCAGCGCCATGTGCGGCCCCGACCTTGACCGCGACTCCACCTCGCTGGACGTGCCTGCCGAAGACTTCACACGCTCGCTGAACGACTCGATTGAAGGGCTGCGCATCGGCGTACCGAAAGAGTTCTTCGGTGAAGGCCTGTCAGCCGACGTCCGTGCAGCCATTGACGCAGCCCTGGCGGAATATGTGAAGCTCGGCGCAAGGCTTGTGCCCATCTCGTTGCCGCGTACCGAGCTGTCGATCCCGGTGTACTACATCATTGCGCCAGCCGAGGCGTCGAGCAACCTGTCGCGCTTTGATGGCGTGAAGTTCGGTCACCGCGCTGAAAAATACACCGACCTGCTCGACATGTACAGGAAGACGCGCGCCGAGGGATTTGGCGACGAGGTCAAGCGCCGCATCATGATCGGCGCCTATGTGCTGTCGCATGGCTACTACGATGCCTATTACCTGCAGGCGCAGAAGATCCGCCGCATGATTGCAGACGATTTCCAGCAGGCGTTCAAACAGTGCGATGTGATCGCCGGCCCCGCCGCGCCAACCGTGGCATGGAAGCTTGGCAGCAAGGCCGATGACCCCGTCGCCAACTACCTGGCTGACATCTTCACACTGCCCGGATCACTCGCGGGACTGCCCGGCATGAGCCTGCCCGCAGGCTTTGGCGAAGGCGGCATGCCGGTGGGCCTGCAACTCATCGGCAACTACTTTGGCGAAGCAACGCTGCTCAACGCCGCGCACCGCCTGCAACAGGCCACCGATTTCCACACCCGCAAGCCTGGCGGAGTCTGATCACATGAGCACACCGAAACTGATCCAGGGCTACGAAGTCGTCATCGGCTTTGAGACCCATGCGCAGCTTTCAACAGAAAGCAAAATCTTCAGCCGCGCCCCCACCGCATTTGGGGCCGAGCCCAACACACAGGCCTGCGCCGTGGATCTGGGGCTGCCAGGCACGCTGCCGGTCATGAACAAGGGCGCGGTCGAGCGCGCCATCGAGTTCGGCCTGGCCGTTGGGGCGCATATCGCGCCGCGCAGCGTCTTTGCGCGCAAGAACTATTTCTACCCGGACCTGCCCAAGGGCTACCAGATCAGCCAGTTCGAGATCCCGGTGGTGCAAGGCGGCTCGGTGGAATTCTTTCTTGAGACCGGAAAGGGCGCCGATGCGGCGCGGGAGAAGAAATCCGTTCGCCTGGTCCGGGCCCACCTGGAAGAAGACGCAGGCAAGTCGCTGCATGAAGACTTC
>CAZFKW010000451.1:0-2728 GCA_964519795.1 uncultured Ramlibacter sp.
AGCTTCCAGCAGATGGCCGGCAGCATGACCGGCATGAGCGAAGAGGAATACCGCAACATGATGATTGCCGGCGGCCGTTCGGTCGAGGGCAACCGCTACACGCACGAGAAAACAGGGAGCAGCAGGTAATGGCACGCATCACAGCCAGCGTATTCACATCGCATGTGCCCGCCATTGGCGCGGCATTGGACATGGGCAAGACGGCAGAGCCGTACTGGCAGCCGGTCTTCAAGGGCTACGAATATTCCAAACAATGGATGAAGGACAACAAGCCCGACGTGATCTTCCTGGTGTTCAACGACCATGCCACGGCTTTCAGCCTGGAGATGATCCCGACCTTTGCGATTGCATGTGCGCAGGAGTTCATGCCGGCCGACGAGGGCTGGGGTCCGCGCCCTGTGCCCATGGTCAAGGGTCATCCGCAACTGGCCTCACACATTGCGCAGTCCGTCATCCAGCAGGACTTTGACCTGACCATTGTCAACAAAATGGATGTTGACCATGGCCTCACTGTGCCGCTCAGCCTGATGTGCGGCCAGCCTGAATCATGGCCATGCCCGGTGATTCCGTTTGCCGTGAATGTGGTGCAGTACCCGGTGCCGTCAGGCCGGCGCTGCCTGAACCTTGGCAAGGCCATCCGCAAGGCAGTCGAGTCTTACGACGAAGACCTGAATGTGCATATCTGGGGCACCGGCGGCATGAGCCACCAGTTGCAGGGGCCGCGCGCGGGGCTGATCAACCGCGAGTTCGATACCGCCTTCATGGACCGCATGATTGCCGACCCCGAAGGCCTGGCCGCCATGCCGCACATAGACTATGTGCGTGAGGCGGGAAGTGAGGGTATTGAACTCGTGATGTGGCTGATCGCGCGTGGTGCCATGGCTGACCTGGCCGGCGGCCCCAAACCAGAAGTCGCGCATCGGTTTTACCATGTGCCGGCGTCAAATACGGCTGTCGGCAACCTGATTCTTGAGGAGAAAACATGACGATCAAAGTAGCGCTTGCGGGCGCCGGTGCCTTTGGCATCAAGCACATTGAAGGCATCAGGAACATCGAAGACGTCGAAGTGGTCTCGCTCATCAGCCGCGAGATGGAAAAGACGAAGGAAGTGGCCGCGAAGTACGGCATCGGGCATGTCACGACGGACCTGGCCGAAAGCCTGGCCCTCAAGGAAGTTGACGCCGTTATCCTGTGCACGCCGACCCAGATGCATGCCGCGCAGGCGATTGCCTGCATGAAGGCCGGCAAGCATGTGCAGGTGGAGATTCCTCTTGCAGACAGTTTGAAGGACGCGCAGGAAGTCGTTGCGCTGCAGAAGCAGACCGGACTTGTCGCCATGTGCGGCCACACGCGCCGCTTCAATCCCAGCCATCAGTACGTCTACCGGAAGATCAAGGCAGGTGAGTTCAACATCCAGCAGATGGATGTGCAGACCTATTTCTTCCGCCGCACCAACATGAACGCGCTGGGCCAGCCGCGCAGCTGGACGGACCACCTGCTCTGGCACCACGCGGCCCACACCGTGGACCTGTTCGCCTGGCAGTGCGGCAGCCCGATCGTGAAAGCCAATGCCGTCCAGGGCCCGATCCATCCCACGCTCGGCATCGCGATGGACATGAGCATCCAGCTCAAGGCTGCCAACGGGGCTATCTGCACGCTCTCACTGAGCTTCAACAACGATGGCCCGCTGGGCACGTTCTTCCGCTATATCGGCGACACGGCCACCTACATCGCACGCTACGACGACCTGGTCAACGGCAAGGACGAAATCATCGACGTGAGCAAGGTGGATGTCTCCATGAACGGCATCGAACTGCAGGACCGCGAGTTCTTTGCTGCCATCAAGGAAGGCCGCGAGCCGAACTCGAGCGTGGCGCAGGTGCTGCCGTGCTATGAGGTGCTTCACCAGCTGGAACAACAGCTGGCGTGAGCGGTCGTTAAACTGTTCGGACACCAACAAGCAGAATTGGGGTCGGATCACCAACCGCAAAGCGGTTGAGTGCTCTGACCCCAATTCTGCGTATCAGCCGGAGAATGAAATGCAGGAACGAAACCTGGGCCCCTTTAAGGTCAGCGCCATCAGCCTCGGCTGCATGAACCTGAGCCACGCCTATGGCACGCCGCCCACCGCAGAGCAGGGTGAGCGCATCCTCCTCACCGCCCTGGATGCGGGCGTTACGATGTTCGACACCGCAGCCCTCTATGGCTTCAGCGCCAATGAAAAGCTGCTCGGCAATGTCCTGTCAAAGCACCGCAGCAGGTTCACCCTGGCCAGCAAGGGTGGCATGGCCGGTGTGCAGTTTGACGATGGAATGAAGCGGGTCATAGACGGCCGGCCCGAGGCCATCCGGAAAAACTGCGAAGACAGCCTGCGCAACCTGAAAACCGACGTCATCGACCTGTACTACCTGCATCGCTGGGACAAGAAGGTGCCCATCGAGGACAGTGTCGGCGCGATGGGCGAGCTGGTCCGCGCAGGCAAGGTGCGGACCATCGGCCTGAGCGAAGTGTCTGCACCCACCCTCCGCAAGGCGCATGCGGTGCACCCGATTTCTGCGGTACAGACAGAGTACTCGCTGTGGACGCGCAACCCCGAGATTGCCGTGCTCGACACTTGCAGGGATATTGGCGCGGCATTTGTGGCTTTCAGCCCGCTGGCCCGCGGGTTCCTCTGCGGCGCAGTGATGGAGGCGTCAGCGCTGGACCCCAGGGACATCCGCCGGCCGAT
>CAZFKW010000452.1:0-2723 GCA_964519795.1 uncultured Ramlibacter sp.
GGAAGGTGCTGATCTGGTCCAGGCCCGCGTTGGTGCGCGAGTCGGACAGGAAGACGAGGCCGTCGTTGAGCTTGATGCCGACGCAGTAAGTCATGATGTTTTCCGGTTCAGTTTTTTCAGTGCGTACAGGGCGTCCAGTGCTTCGCGCGGGCTCAGCGCATCAGGGTCGATGCCGGCCAGCGCGGCCTCCACAGGCCCGGGCTCATCAATGGCTGCCGCGGGCGGTGGTGCAAACAAGTCTACCTGTTGGCGGGATTCGGTCTGCTGGGTCTCCAGCGCGGCCAGCGCGTGTTTGGCATGGTTGAGCACAGCAACAGGCATGCCAGCCAGCCGCGCCACCTGGATGCCGTAGCTGCGGCTGGCCGGGCCGGGCTGGATTTCATGCAGGAAGACGATGTCGCTGCCGGACTCGGTGGCGCTCACATGCACGTTCATGGCGGCATGGTGTTTGGCCGGGAACTCGGTGAGCTCGAAGTAGTGCGTGGCAAACAGCGTAAAGGCCTGGGTGCGGTTGTGCAGGTGCGAGGCAATGCCTGAAGCCAGGGCCAGGCCGTCAAAGGTGGAGGTGCCACGGCCGATCTCGTCCATCAGCACCAGCGAGTTGGGGCCGGCCGTGTGCAGGATCTGCGCGGCCTCGGTCATCTCCACCATGAAGGTGGACTGCGCATTGGCCAGGTCGTCTGCCGCGCCGATGCGGGTGTGGATGGCGTCGATGGGGCCGAGCCGGCAGGCACTGGCCGGCACATAAGAGCCCATGCCCGCCAGCAGCACGATGATCGCCACCTGGCGCATGTAGGTGGACTTGCCGCCCATGTTGGGGCCTGTGATGATCTGCATGCGCTGCTTCGGGCCGAGCGAGGTGTCGTTGGCAATGAAGCTGCCGCCGGAGGTCTCCGCCAGCCGCGCTTCCACGACGGGATGCCTGCCGCGCGTGATCTCGATGCCGGGTTCGGGCTTGAACTGCGGCGCGCACCAGTTGAGTGTGAGCGAGCGCTCGGCCAGCGCGCACAGGGCATCCAGCGCCGCAATGGCGCGGGCCAGCTGGCTCAGGCAGGCAATGTGCTCCTGCATGGCGTCCAGCACCTGCTCGTACAGCCATTTCTCGCGGGCCAGCGCCCGGTCCTGGGCCGAGAGCGCCTTGTCTTCAAAGGCCTTGAGCTCGGGTGTGATGAAGCGCTCGGCATTCTTCAGCGTCTGGCGGCGGCGGTAGTTGTCGGGCACCTTGTCCAGCTGGCCCTGCGTGATCTCGATGTAGAAGCCATGCACCTTGTTGAACTGCACCCGCAGGTTGGCAATACCGGTGCGCGCCTTTTCCTTGACTTCAAGGTCGAGGAGGAAGGCGTCGCAGTTCTCGCTGATGGCGCGCAGTTCGTCCAGCTCGGCATCAAAGCCTGTGGCAATGACGCCGCCATCGCGCACCAGCGCGGCGGGTTCTTGCATGACGGCGCGCTTGAGCAGATCTGCGCAGCCGGCGGGTGGCTCCAGGTTCTGGACGATGGCGGCCAGTAGCGGCGAGCCTTGCTGGGCGCCGAGCAGGCCGTCGCCCAGCGACTCTGCCTTGACCAGCGTGAGCCCGAGCGCCACCAGTTCACGCGGGCGCACCTGGCGCAGTGCCAGCCGCGCGGTGATGCGCTCCACATCGGCCGTGCCTTTGAGCTGCTCGCGCAGCTTCTGCCAGGAGCCGTCGCGCAGGGCGGTGATGGCCTGCAGTCGGCCGGAAGCCTCGCTGCGGTCGCGCAGCGGCTCCAGCAGCCAGCTCTTGAGCATGCGGCTGCCCATGCCTGTCATGCAGGTGTCCAGAAGGGAGAAGAGGGTGGGGGAGTCCTCGCCGCGCAGGGTCTGGGTGAGTTCCAGGTTCCGGCGGGTCGTAAGAGGTAGCTCAATGAGCTGGTCGTTGCGCTGTACGCGCAGGTTCTGCACGTGAGACAGCGCGCGGCCCTGGGTATGCTCTGCGTAGCCCAGAAGCGCGGCGGCGGCGGCGTGGGCCTGCGTCAGCGCTTCGGCGTTCCAGGATGACAGGCTGGCGGCTTTCAGTTGCTCCAGCAGCTTGCGCTGGCCGAGCGCAGCGTCAAACTGCCATTCGGGCCGGGCAGTGAGGGAAAGCGACGATGCAAAGCGCAGCGCCTTGATGCGTTGCTCAAAGGCTGTGGTCACCCCCGCGCTGTAGAGCAGCTCATTGGGCGCGATGCGGGTGACCCAGGCCTCGATCTCGTCGCTGGCGCATTCGGCCAGGTGCAGCTCGCCCTGCGTGACGCTGAGCCAGGCCAGACCGCAGGTGTTGCGCGGCCCCTGGTGAATGGACAGCAGGTAGGACTCGGTCTTGTCGCTGAGCAGCTCGGTGTCGGTCAGCGTGCCGGGCGTGACGACCCGCACCACCTTGCGCTCCACCGGCCCCTTGCCACCGACCTCACCCACCTGCTCGCAGATGGCCACGGATTCGCCATGCTTGATGAGCCTGGCCAGGTAATTCTCAAGCGCATGAAAGGGCACGCCCGCCATGACGACCGGCTCGCCGGCAGACTGGCCGCGGCGCGTGAGCGTGATGTCCAGCAGCCGCGCGGCCTTCTCGGCGTCGCCATAGAACAGCTCGTAGAAGTCCCCCATGCGGTAGAACACCAGCGTGTCCGGGAAGTCCGCTTTCAGCCCGAGGTACTGGGCCATCATGGGCGTATGCGCTGAGAAGTCTAATTTATCCATTTAAATCAACAACTTAGCTACTATGC
>CAZFKW010000453.1:0-2718 GCA_964519795.1 uncultured Ramlibacter sp.
TCACGGTCTGGCCGCTGAGGATGCGGCCGGAGGCGTCGGTCACGGTGCCGCTGATGATCAGCGGCAGTCGCTCACCCGATTTCTCGAAGTACTCGTCTATCGCAAACAGCGCCGCCTTGGCGTTCAGCGTGTCAAAGATGGTCTCGACCAGCAGCACATCGCTGCCGCCCTCCACCAGCGCTTCGACCTGCTCGTAGTAGGACGCTCGCAGGGTTTCAAAGTCCACATTGCGGGCGCCGGGATCGTTCACGTCAGGGCTGATGCTGGCCGTGCGCGGCGTGGGGCCGAGCGCACCGGCTACCAGGCGCGGCCGGTCCGGCGTGCTGAACTTGTCACAGGCCGCGCGGGCAATGCGGGCCGACTCCAGGTTCATTTCCCGCACGAAGGGCGCCAGGTCGTAGTCGTCCTGGGCCACGGCGTTGGCGCCGAAGGTATTGGTCTCGATCAGGTCGGCGCCTGCAGCGAGATAGCGCTCATGGATGTCGCAGATCACATCGGGGCGCGTGATGCTCAGCACATCGCTGTTGTTCTTGAGGTCCTTGTGATGCGCCGCAAAGCGCTGGCCCCGGTAGTCCGCCTCCTGCAGCTTGAAGCGCTGGATCATCGTGCCCATCGCGCCGTCAAGAATGGCAATGCGACTGCCCAGAATCGCGGGAAGGGCCTGGCCTCGGGTGTAGGAGATCGGCTTCATGACGCAATTCTAGGTGCCGTTCAAAGTCCACGCCTGCCGCCGGGCCACCCCAAGGCAGGCAGCCCCCTTGGGGGGCAGCGACGGACACAAAGTACCGGAGCGTGGGGGCCATCGACCCTGCCGCCGGGCCGCCCCAAGGCAGGCAGCCCCCTTGGGGGGCAGCGACGGACACAAAGTGCCGGAGCGTGGGGGCACACCATTTACCCGGACAATAGGGCACATGAAGAATCTGCTCCCCACCGAGGCCTGGGCCTTGCTGCAGCAACAGCCGGATGCGCTGTTTGTCGATGTCCGCATGGAAATCGAGTCCCTGTATGTTGGCCGGCCACCCGGTGTCGAGAACATCCCCTGGTACGAGTACCCGGACCTGACGCCCGACCCGGAACGATTTGCCAGGGCCGTCGAGCGTGAGGCCGGCAGCAAGGACCGCACGATCCTGCTGATCTGCCGCAGCGGCAAGCGTACGGTGGACGCAGGCAAGGCGCTGGAATCCGCCGGGTTTACCGATGTAGTCAATGTCGTCCACGGCTTCGAGGGCGAGCTGGATGACAGCTTCCGCCGTTCGACCATCAACGGCTGGCGCTTTGACGGCCTTCCCTGGGAACAGATGTAGCGGCGCCGCCTCAAGACACCTGTGTGCCTCATCCACACCACAATCAGAAAATCCGTGCTGCCACCCCAGTCCATCCTCCAGGAAATCTTTGGCTATGACCAGTTCCGCGGCCCCCAGCAAGACATCATTGACCATGTGACAGCCGGCGGTGACGCGCTGGTGCTCATGCCCACGGGCGGCGGCAAGTCGCTGTGCTATCAGATACCGGCCATCGCGCGGCAGCGGGCCGGGCGCGGCATTACGGTGGTCATCTCGCCGCTGATTGCGCTGATGCATGACCAGGTCGGCGCGTTGCATGAAGCCGGTGTTGAGGCTGCCTTCCTCAACTCCACACTCTCGGGCGAGGAGGCTGCGCAGGTTGAAAAGCGCCTGCTGCGCGGGGAGGTCACGCTGCTGTATGCCGCGCCCGAGCGCGTGACCACGCCCCGTTTCCTGGCCCAGCTGGACTCCCTCCACGAGCGTGGACAGCTGAGCCTGTTTGCCATCGACGAGGCGCATTGCGTGAGCCAGTGGGGCCACGATTTCCGGCCCGAGTACCGGGCGCTGACGGTGCTGCATGAGCGATTTGCAGGCGTGCCGCGCATGGCACTGACCGCGACTGCCGACTCGCTGACCCGGGCCGACATCGTCGAGCGCCTGCAACTGGAAAAGGCCCGGCAATTCGTCTCCAGCTTTGACCGGCCGAACATACGCTACACCATTGTCGAGAAGAAGGACGCCACGGCGCAGCTGTTGCGCTTCATCAAGCGCGAGCATGAAGGCGACGCGGGCATCGTCTATTGCCAGTCGCGCAAGCGGGTGGAAGAGATCGCCCAGACCCTGGCCAGTGAAGGCATCAGCGCCCTGCCCTACCACGCGGGGCTGGACGCCTCCGTGCGCCAGGCCAACCAGGACCGCTTCCTGCGCGATGAGGGCGTCGTCATGGTCGCGACCATCGCCTTCGGCATGGGCATAGACAAGCCCGACGTGCGCTTTGTAGCGCACCTGGACATGCCCAAGAACATCGAAGGCTACTACCAGGAAACCGGCCGCGCGGGGCGCGACGGCACCCCGTCCAACGCCTGGATGACCTACGGCCTGCAGGACGTGGTGAACCAGCGCCGGATGATCGACGAAAGCCCTGCAGGCGAGGAGTTCAAGCAGGTCATGCGCGGCAAGCTGGATGCGCTGCTGGGGCTGGCCGAGGCCACGGACTGCCGGCGCGTTCGGCTGCTGGGCTACTTCGACGAAGAGTCAGTGCCCTGCGGAAATTGCGACAACTGCCTGACGCCGCCCGACATCTGGGACGGCACCGACGCCGCACGCAAGCTGCTCTCATGCATTTACCGGGTGCAGCAGCAAAGCGGTATCAGCTTCGGCGCGGGCCACATCATGGACATCGTGCGCGGCAAGCGTACCGAGAAAGTGGCGCAGT
>CAZFKW010000454.1:0-2155 GCA_964519795.1 uncultured Ramlibacter sp.
TCACCGCGCACCGCCTGAAGGCCCTGGGCGTCATCGACAAGATCGTCAACGAACCGGTGGGCGGCGCGCACCGCGACCACAAGCAGATGGCCGCCTTCCTCAAGCGCGCACTGGGTGATGCCTGGCGCCAGGTCAGCGACCTGAAAGTCAGGGAACTGCTGGACAGGCGCTACGAGCGGCTGCAAAGCTACGGCCGGTTTACCGACACCAAGGCCGACTCCAAATAAGCGGGCATCCCCCCTGGACAACACCAGGCAATCAACAGGGCAGGGCCCACCTTATGGTCAGCTTGCCCGACGCCATCCAGAACTTCAACCCCGGCCTCCCCCTGGCCGTGGCCTACAGCGGCGGCGCTGACTCCACCGCCTTGCTGGCAGCCTGCGCCGCCAAGTGGCCGGGGCAGGTGAGGGCGGTCCACATCCACCACGGCCTGCAGACTGCAGCCGACAGCTTCGAGCAGAACTGCGTCAAAGTCTGCGAGCAACTGGGCGTGCCCCTGGCCGTCAAGCATGTAGACGCCCGCCACGCCAGCGGCGAGAGCCCCGAAGACGCCGCCCGCAAACACCGCTACAACGCCTTCGTGCATGTGCTGCGCGACGTCTGGCACGGCGCGGCCAGGGACATTGCCCTGGCCCAGCATGCCGACGACCAGGTCGAGACCCTGCTGCTGGCCCTCTCACGCGGGGCGGGTCTGCCCGGCATGGCGGCCATGCCGGCGCGGTGGCACCGCGGCGGCATCACCTGGCATCGCCCGCTGCTGGCCGTGCCCGCGCCGGAGATCCGCGCCTGGCTGCAAACACAGAATCTGCCGTGGGTGGAAGACCCCACCAACCAGGACCAGCAGTACACCCGCAACCGCATCCGCGCGCGCCTGCTGCCCGCGCTGGAAGAGGCCTTCCCGCAGTTCCGCGAAACCTTCACACGGTCGTCCCGCCACGCCGCCCAGGCGCAGCAGGTGTTGTGGGAGGTGGCCGAAGCAGACCTGGCCATAACCGGCAACCCGCCCGCCATCCGGCAACTGCAGGCACTCCCCCCCGGCCGTCAGGCCAACGTGCTGCGCCACTGGCTCATGGTGGCCCATGCCACATCCCCCAGCGCCGCGCAGCTGGACGAGCTGCAAAGCCAGGTGGCTGCCTGCACCACGCGCGGGCATGGACTGCACATCAAGGTGGGCAACGGCCATGTCGAGAGAAACGGCGGGGAGTTGAGGTACGCGCCGCCCAGGTACGCGCCGCCCAGGGCCGGCTCGGTATAATCAGAGGCTCTGCGCGGTGCGGCCCGTGCATGAAAACTTACCTGCAACACGCCGCGGTTCCCTTCTTCTTCATACCTTCCAATGGCTTTGATCGTTCACAAATACGGCGGCACGTCGATGGGCTCCACCGAGCGCATCCGCAATGTGGCCAAGCGCGTGGCCAAGTGGGCGCGGGCCGGCCACCAGATGGTTGTCGTGCCCAGCGCGATGAGCGGCGAGACCAACCGCCTGCTCGGCCTGGCCAAGGAACTCGCCCCCGCCACCCACTCCGACGCGTACAACCGCGAGCTCGACATGCTGGCCGCCACCGGCGAGCAGGCATCTTCAGCACTGTTGGCCATTGCGCTGCAGGCCGAGGGCATGGAGTCCGTCAGCTACGCGGGCTGGCAGATCCCCATTCGCACCAACAGCGCCTACACCAAGGCCCGCATCGACTCCATTGACGACAAGCGCGTGCGCGCCGACCTGCAATCGGGCAAGGTCGTCATCGTCACGGGCTTCCAGGGCGTGGACGACGCAGGCAACATCACCACCCTGGGCCGCGGCGGCAGCGACACCTCGGCCGTGGCCGTGGCCGCCGCCATGAAGGCGCATGAATGCCTGATCTACACAGATGTTGACGGCGTCTACACCACCGACCCGCGCGTGGTGCCCGAAGCCCGGCGCCTGAAGACGGTGAGCTTTGAGGAAATGCTGGAAATGGCGTCCCTCGGCTCCAAGGTGCTGCAGATCCGCTCGGTGGAGTTTGCCGGCAAATACAAGGTGCGGCTGCGCGTGCTGAGCAGCTTCACCCCCTGGGACATCGACATCACCGAAGAAGCCGCATCCGGCACGCTGATCACCTTCGAGGAAGACGAAAAAATGGAACAAGCCGTCGTATCCGGCATCGCATTCAACCGC
>CAZFKW010000454.1:2165-2704 GCA_964519795.1 uncultured Ramlibacter sp.
ATCCTCGGCGCGGTGGCCGACGCCAACATCGAGGTGGACGTCATCATCCAGAACGTCAGCAAGGACGGCAAGACCGACTTCAGCTTCACCGTGCACCGCAACGACTACGCCCGCGCCGTGGACCTGCTCAAGGACAAGGTCATGCCCAGCCTGGGCGCAGCCGAGGTAGACGGCGACGCCAGGATCTGCAAGGTCAGCATCGTGGGCATCGGCATGCGCAGCCACGTGGGCGTGGCCAGCAAGATGTTCCGCTGCCTGAGCGAGGAGGGCATCAACATCCAGATGATCTCCACCAGCGAGATCAAGACCAGCGTCGTCATCGACGAGAAATACATGGAACTGGCCGTGCGGGCGCTGCACAAGGCGTTTGACCTGGACCAGCCTGCATAAAAGGACTGTCATCCCGGACTTGATCCGGGATCCATGTAGGCGTGACGGGGTTTCCCCGCCGGCCAATCATGCGATAATCGCCGCACTGGAAACGTGACCGAGTGGCCGAAGGTGCTCCCCTGCTAAGGGAGTATGGGGTGTAGAGCCTC
>CAZFKW010000455.1:0-1665 GCA_964519795.1 uncultured Ramlibacter sp.
TCCAGCGATATTCGCGCGACCGTACACGCTGCAAACAGGTTCACGCCAAACGGCGGTGTGATCATGCCGAGCGCGAGGTTGACCACCATGATCAGGCCGAAGTGAACCGGGTCCACGCCGAAGTGCATTGCCACCGGCGCAAGAATGGGGGCCAGCACGATGATGGCTGCACTGGTCTCGATGAACATGCCGATGACAAACAGCGCCGCGTTGACCCCCAGCAGGAACAGCACCGGTGACTGCAGCACCGCCTCCAGCCAACGGCCAATCGCGTCGGGCACGCCTGCGCGTGTGAGCAGGAACGCAAACAGGCCGGCGTTGGCAATGATGAACATGATCACCGCGCTGGACAGCACCGACTTGCGCAGGATCACAGGCAGGTCGCGCGGCTTTATTTCACGGTAGACCACCACACCGATGAACAGCGCATAGAACACGGCCACCGCTGACGCCTCGGTCGGCGTGAAGATGCCGCCGTAGATGCCACCCAGGATGATGACCGGCATGAACAGCGCCCAGAGGGCTTCCCAGGTTGCCTTGCCCACGCCGAGGCGTCCGTCGCCGTCGTTCTTTCCCCAGCCCTTGAAGCGGCAGTACAGGTGCACGAACAGCATCAGCGCACCACCGATAAGAATGCCCGGTCCGAAGCCCGCTATGAACAGCTCGCCGATCGAGACTTCCGCGCTCACACCGTAGAGGATCATCGGGATTGAAGGCGGGATGACGACGCCCAGTTCGGCACTCGTGGCCTGCAGCGCCGCAGCATAGCCGGTGGGATAACCATGCTTGATGAGCGCCGGAATCAGGATGGCGCCGATGGCAAAGGTGGTCGCCACTGACGAGCCCGATACCGCCGCAAAAATCATGCAGGTGAGCACACAGGTCATGGGCAGGCCGCCCTGCACACCACCGACGAGACTCTTGGCAAACTCGACGAGGCGGCGCGAAATGCCGCCGGTTTCCATCAGGTTGCCCGCCAGGATGAAAAACGGGATGGCCGCCAGCGGAAACTTGTTGATGGAGTTGAACATCTCCTTCACGGAGATGAGCATGTGGGCATTGGAGAACTGCATGCCGAGGATCGACGCCAGCCCGATGGAGACTGCGACGGAAATGGTGAGTGCAAAACACAGCACCATCGTCACCACCATGACAATGCTCATGTCAGCCCCCACGTTTGGCACTTCGTGCCTGCACTGCCCCCCAGGGGTGCCTTCGCATCTTGGAGTGGTCCGGCGATGCTCATTGCGACGTCTCCAGTTCGTTGCGCTGCGGGTCCAGCAGGTTGCCGATGATGCCCATCACGCAGAACAGGCCGCCCACCGGCATGGCCACATAGCCCCAGAACATCGAGATGGATTCAAGTCCCGCCATGGACTGCACCCGGCCACGTACCGAGTAGTCCCAGCCCCACCAGATGATGACCATGATGAGGGCCAGCGCCGCCAGGCACACCACAAAGTCCAGCACCCGTTTGACCTTCGGCGGGCTCCAGCGGTAGAGCACGTCCACGCTGACCATGGCTCCCGTGCGGAAGGCCATCGGGATGCCAAGAAAGACCATCCAGATCAGGCTGAAACGTATGAGGATTTCCGTCCACTCGGCGGGCTGCTCAAGGATGAACCGGGTGATGATCTGGAACAGCCCGAGTGAGCTGGCAATCGC
>CAZFKW010000455.1:1675-2680 GCA_964519795.1 uncultured Ramlibacter sp.
AGGCAGCCACCATGGCCGTGCCTGTCGTCCAGCGCTCGATTTTCAGGAAGGTCTTTTTCATGAAGCCAGTGCAGCGGGTGTCAAACAAAGCGCCCGCCAGTCTGGCGACTGCGGGCGCTCAGGAAGGGCGTAGCGGACTTTACTTGACGGCGCGGATCGCGTCGATGTTGGCCTTGCCGAATTCCTTCTCGAACACCGCATTCACGGGCGCAAGCGTGGCAACGAACTTTGCCTTGTCCACATTCTCGGTCACCGTCATGCCCTTGGCGCGCAGTTCGGCCACGCCCTTGGCATCGTCTTCATCAACGCGGGCGCGGTTGGCCTTGGCGGCTTCCTTCGCGGCGGCCAGGAAGGCCTGCTTGTCGGCGGCGCTCAGCTTGTCGAACGCAGCCTTGTTCATCAGGAAGATAGCGGGCGAGTACACATGGCCGGTGAGTGACAGGTGCTTTTGAACCTGGTCGAACTTGGCTGCCATGATGACCGACAGCGGGTTCTCCTGGCCGTCAACCGTGCCTTGCTGCAGGGCGGTGAACACTTCCGGGAAGGCCATCGGGGTCGGCACGATGCCCAGGCCCTTGTAGGCAGCAATGTGCACCGGGTTTTCCATCGTGCGCATTTTCAGGCCCTTGAGGTCATCGGGGCTCTTGACGTCGCGCTTGCTGTTGGTCATGTGGCGGATGCCATTCTCGCCCCAGGCCAGGGCCTTGAAGCCCTTGGCTTCGAACTTGGCAAGCATGTCCTGGCCGATCTTGCCGTCCAGCACGGCGCGCGCATGCGGCTTGTCGCGGAACAGGAAGGGCACGTCCAGGATCTTGGACTCGGGCACGAAGTTCGGGACCGGGCCGGTGGAGGTGAATGTGAGCTCCTGAGTGCCGAGTTGCACGGCCTCGATGGATTCGCGCTCGCCGCCGAGGGCGCCGGAGTAGAACGTTTGCACCTTGTAGCGCCCATTGGTGCGCTTTTCGACTTCGCGTGCGAAGGTGTCAATACCCACGCCCTGGTGCG
>CAZFKW010000456.1:0-2669 GCA_964519795.1 uncultured Ramlibacter sp.
AGCTGATTGCCATCGGCGCAGTCGCGGTCGATGCCCAGGCATTCAATACACTGCAACTCACGGACCTGTCACGCGCTGTGCTCAAGGGCGAGGTGCCGGTGCGGCTGCGTGAATCGGTATCCGCCCCGGCCGACCGAAAGCCGAAGCGGGACAAGGCCAGCAAGGCGCCTGCGGCCGCCGCTGCCGCCCTGAGCGACACCGCGCAGGCACGCTTTGCCGCGCTCAAGGCCTGGCGCGCAGAAGTGGCCCGCGAGCACAACCTCCCCGCCTATGTGATCTTTCATGACGCAACACTGGCCTCCATCGCCGAGCGCGCCCCGCAGACGCTGGACGACCTTCAGGGCATCAGCGGCATTGGCGCGAAGAAGCTGGAAGCTTACGGCGCCGAGGTCATCCGCGTAGTCCTGACGAACTGACCAACGCGGTCAGTCTGCTGAAAAGGCCCGCTCCGCCGCCCTTGCCACCGTCTGGCGCAGCCACTGGTGCGCGCTTTGCTGCTGCTGGCGGCGGTGCCAGAGGGAGTCCACGTGGACGACCGGCACTTCAAAAGGAATCTCACGCAGCACCAGTTGCTCCTGGATGCCGGTCACACCCAGGAAGTGGCGCGGCAGCACGGTCAGCAGGTTGGAGTTGGCCACCACCCGGCCCGCCGTGAAGAACTGGTTGACTGTCAGCACGACGCGGCGTTTGCGTCCCAGCGCGACGAGTGCCTCATCGACAAAGCCAAAGGGCCGCCCGGAGAAGCTCACAAGCAGGTGCCGCGCCGAGCAGAAGCGGTTCAGGGTGAATGGGCCGCTGGCCATCGGGTGGTCGTGCCGCATCACGCACACATACTGTCCGTCATACATGCGCTCGTGCGCAAAGGTCACGGCCTCACCGGCCTGGGTTCGGGCAGTGAGGTCGGCCAGCACGGCGGGGAAGTAGCCGATGGCCAGGTCGGCGGCCCCGTCGTCCAGCAGGCGCCTGGGGTCGCGGGTGGTCAGTGGGACGACCCGGATGGACACGCCCGGAGCCTCCCGCTCGATGATGTCCACCACCCCCGGAATGATCTCAGCCGCCGTCGCATCAGCCATGGCGAGTACATATGTCGTGCTGGCCTCTGCCGGCACGAAGACACTGGGTGCCAGCAACTCCTGCAGCTGGTTGAGCGCCTCGCGCACGCTGGGCCACAGCGCCAGCGCGCGGGGCGTCGGTGCCACGCCCTGGCCGCTCCGGCGCAGCAGCTCGTCGCCCAGCGTTTCGCGCAGGCGGCGCATGGCGTTGCTGACAGCCGGCTGGGTCATGGACAGGTTCCGGGCGGCCCGGGTCAGGCTGCGCTCGGCCATGACCTCGTCAAAGATACGAAGCAGGTTGAGGTCGAAAGTCCTGAAATTGGGGGTTTGCACGGTGAGAGCAGCGGTTTGGCATCAATTCATCACGTTTGTGAATGATATACATCATTAATATAAAGTTGAATAGCATGCGTATAAACCCTAACATTCACTCACACACCAAGGCCCATTCGCCATTTCGGTGTGAATGAAGGAATCCACCATGACCAGCTTTGTGCAACCCAACTTCCCCACCAGCCACCCCGGCGTTGACCGGATGGAATCGGCGTTCAATGCTGCCAACCAGTTGCGGCGCAGCTTTGACAGCACCCGCGGTCTTGCCGCGATGCTGCTGGCAGCCGTCGCCGCCGCCATGCTCGTCGTGGCAGACCAGGTCATCAGCACCTGGGCTGACGGCGACCTGCTGGTTGCCTGGATCATGCTCTGGGCCGTTGCCTTTGCTGCACTTGCGCTGTTTGCAGGTACCGCCCGCAAACTGGCCGTGCGCAGCATCAGGAGCCTTGACGGCTGGTCGCAACGCGTCGCGCAAAAGCGCGCTGACGAACGCATGTGGAACATGGCCCAAACTGATCCGCGCGTGATGGCGGACCTGCAGTCTGCGCTGGCGCGCAGCGAGTCGGCCGATGCAGACGGCGTGCCGTTCTACAGCGTCCCGGTGAAGACCAAAGTGGCCTACCCCTATTACTGAGTCCAGCCTTCCGCCGCTCCCCAGGGGCGGACCATGAAAAAAGCCACCGCATGCGGTGGCTTTTTCATTGCAGCGTAGCCCGGTCAGGCTGCCAGCTTCTTCTCGATGGCCGCCTTGGTCTGCGCCAGCTCTTGCGGCAGGTGATATTCAAGCTGCTTGAACAGCTCGGCGTGGAGTTCCATCTCCTTGAGCCATGCGCCCTTGTCGATGCTGGTCACGGCCCTGAACTGATCGGCGCTGAAGTTGAGCCCCGTCCAGTTCAATTCCTCATAGGCCGGGCTCACACCGAAGACATGCTCATTGCCGGCGGCCTTGCCTTCAATGCGGTCGATCATCCACTTGAGCACGCGCATGTTCTCGCCGTAGCCGGGCCAGACGAACTTGCCGTCCTCGCCCTTGCGGAACCAGTTGGTGGTGTAGATCTTCGGCAGCGGAGCGCTTGTGCTCCTTCCGTCGCGTACGTCCGACGCAGCCAGCTTCTGGCCCAGGTCAAGCCAATGCTGGAAATAATCGCTCATGTTGTAGCCGGTGAACGGCAGCATGGCGAACGGGTCACGGCGCACCACACCGGCCTGGCCGGTAGCGGCGGCCGTGGTTTCGGAGCCCATCGTCGCCGCCATGTACACGCCTTCGACCCAGTTGCGCGCTTC
>CAZFKW010000457.1:0-2649 GCA_964519795.1 uncultured Ramlibacter sp.
TCTGCGGGCCATGCTGCGACAGGCTCCGAACATCATCCTGGTCGGCGAAATTCGCGACAAGGAGGTGGGCGAGGTCGCGATCCAGGCGGCCCTGACCGGTCACCTGGTGTTCAGCACGCTGCACACCAACGACGCGCCGAGCGCCATCACGCGTCTGGTGGACATGGGCATCAAGCCCTTCCTGGTCGCGTCGGCGATCCAGGCGATCCTGGCCCAGCGGCTGATCCGCCGGATCTGCGCCGAGTGCAAGGAAATCGACCCGGCCCCGGACCGCTTCCAGTTGCGGCTGCTCGGCATCACCGACGACGACCTGCGGGGCAAGCACATCTACCGCGGCAAGGGCTGCCAGCGCTGCGGCGGAATCGGCTACCGCGGGCGGCAGGGCGTGGACCCGAATCGCATCGAGCAGATCAAGGCCCTCTATGGCTTTGACAAGCCGCCGGCCGAGCGCTTCTGGCAGATGCTCGGGCAGTACGCAAAATTTGACCTGGGCACGAGCTTTTTCCAGAACAAGGCGGTCTGGCAATTGATACGCGAGAAGCTGCCGGTGTCCATCAGCCTCGGGTTGTGGACGTTCTTCATCAGCTATCTCATCGCCGTGCCGCTGGGGGTGGCCAAGGCCGTGCGGGCTGGCTCGCGATTTGACCTGGCCACCACCATGCTCGTGCTCATTGGCTACGCCATCCCCGGGTTCGTGCTGGGCGTTGCATTGCTGGTGATTTTCGGCGGGCAACTGGAGTGGTTCCCGCTGCGCGGGCTGACGTCCAGCAACTGGGATGAGCTGAGCCTGATGGGCAAGGTCACCGACTACCTCTGGCACATCGCGTTGCCGGTCACCGCCATGGTGGTCGGCAGCTTTGCGGTGACGACCATGCTGACCAAGAACTCTTTCCTGGAAGAAATCCGCAAGCAGTACGTGGTGACAGCCAGGGCCAAGGGCCTGGCAGAGCGGCAGGTGCTGTGGAAGCACATCCTGCGCAATGCGCTGATGCCCATCATTGCCGGATTTCCGGCGGCGTTCCTGGGCGCGTTCTTCACCGGCTCGCTGCTGATCGAGACCCTGTTTTCGCTCGACGGGCTGGGCCTGCTGAGCTATGAGAGTGTGATCCGGCGGGACTACCCTGTGGTGCTGGGCACACTCTACATTTTCACGCTGCTTGGACTCCTGACCAAGCTCCTCAGTGACCTTTGCTACGTTCTGGTGGACCCACGTGTACGGTTCGAATAACCCGCCCGAAGCTGCCGCTTTGTCCGTATCCCCTTCCGTGCGGGCGTGGCGGCGGTTCCGGCGCAACAAGCTGGGGTTCCGCAGCCTTGTGATCTTCAGCATCCTGTTCGTCGTGAGCCTGTTTGCCGAAGTGGTTTCCAACGACAAGCCACTGATTGCCCGCTACAACGGCGAGTTCTATTTCCCGCTGGTGACGTCGTACCCCGAGAAGACATTCGGGGGCGACTTTGAAACCGCAACGGACTTCCACGACCCCTTCATCCGCGAGCAGTTCTCGCGCGATGGCAACTGGGCGGTGTTCCCGCCCAACCCCTACGGGCCGAAGACGATCAACTACTTTGCGATAGAGCCCAATCCTTCACGGCCCATGGCCGGCAACCTGCTCGGCACCGATGACCGCGGCCGCGACATGCTGGCGCAGCTGATCTACGGCTTTCGTCTCAGCGTGCTGTTCGGGCTGGCCCTGACCATCATCGGGGTCATCATCGGTGTGGCTGCCGGCGCAGTCCAGGGCTATTTCGCGGGCAGGACCGACCTGATCATGCAGCGCATCATCGAAATCTGGGACTCGGTGCCTGAGCTGTACATGCTGATCATCTTCGCGGCCATCTTTGCGCCGAGCGTCGGCCTGCTGATCGTGCTGCTGAGCATCTTCGGCTGGATCGGCCTGTCGGCCTATGTGCGGGCGGAGTTCTTGCGTAACCGGCAGATGGACTATGTAAAGGCCGCACGGGCGCTTGGCGTCAGCAACGGCAGGATCATGTGGAAGCACATCCTGCCCAACAGCATGACGCCGATCATCACCTTCCTGCCCTTTCGCATGAGTGCCGCCATCCTGGCCCTGACCTCGCTGGATTTTCTCGGCCTCGGTGTGCCGCCCGGGACGCCGTCGCTCGGTGAGCTTCTCAGTCAGGGCAAGAACAATATTGATGCCTGGTGGATCTCCCTTTCCACCTTTGTCGTGCTGGTGATGACGCTGCTGCTGCTCACCTTCATGGGCGACGCGTTGCGTGACGCCCTGGATCCGCGCAAGGCCGACAAATGACAGGCGCCATGAATCCGGTGCACGCCAGCCCGCTCATTGACGTGCGCGGCATGCGCATTGCCTTTGGCGGCAAGGAAGTGGTGCATGGTGTGGACTTCAAGGTCATGCCGGGCGAAAAGCTGGCACTCGTCGGCGAGTCAGGTTCGGGCAAGACGGTGACGGCACTGAGCCTGATTCGACTGGCCCTGAACGCGGAGATCTCCGGCTCAGCCGTTCTGGCTGGAGCGGGCGCTGGCGACCCGGCCGTGGACCTGGTCTCGGCGCCCGAAGCGAGGCTGCGCGCCATCCGCGGCCGCGACATCGCCATGATTTTCCAGGAGCCAATGACGGCGATGAATCCGCTCTACACCGTCGGGGACCAGATCGTCGAGGTGCT
>CAZFKW010000458.1:0-2635 GCA_964519795.1 uncultured Ramlibacter sp.
TCGTGCCCACTGCAAAGGCTGCAGGGGCGCGCGGATTTGGCCTGACTATCCTGCGCCTGGATAGCAGCCGGATGGCCTGGGCCGGAATGCGTAGGCTGGGATAAAAATCCGTGGTACAAGGCCGCCCCCGATAAAGCTGCCATCCAGGTGTGCCCATCACCAGTGCCCATCACCATCAATGGCGACGAATACACTGCCCGTCATGCAATCCTTCGACGTCACCATCATCGGCGCAGGCGCTGCCGGCCTCTTCTGCGCCGGCATCGCAGGCCAGCTTGGCCTGAAGGTCCTGCTGGTCGACCACAGCGAAAAGACAGCGGAGAAAATCCGCATCTCCGGCGGCGGCCGCGCCAACTTCACCAACCGCGATCTGGATCCGGCCGCGCCGCACAAGCACTTCATCAGCGAGAACCCCAACTTCTGCCGCTCGGCGCTCTCGCGCTATACCCCGCAGGACTTCATCGTCCTGGTGCAGCGCCACAACATACCGTTTCACGAGAAGCACAAGGGCCAGCTCTTTGGCGACCGCTCGGCGGAAGACTTCATCAACATGCTGGTGGCCGAATGCGATGCCGGTGGTGTCACGCGCTGGCAACCCTGCGGAGTCAAGGCCCTCCGTCATGGCGACGCCGGTTACGAGATGGACACGGATCGCGGCACGGTGATGTCACACAGTGCCGTCATTGCAACCGGTGGTCTTTCCATTCCAAAGATTGGCGCCACCGACTTCGGTTACCGCGTCGCAAGGCAGTTCGGTTTGCGCATGGTGGAGCCCCGGCCTGCGCTGGTTCCCCTGACCTTTGACGGTGACGGCTGGGCGCCCTACGCGCAGCTTGCCGGCCTCGCACTGCCCGTGCGCATTGAAACCGGCGGCACTTCGACAGGCTCAGGACGCCCGGTCAAAAAAGTGTCCTTCCTGGAAGACCTGCTCTTCACACACCGCGGCCTGAGCGGACCGGCCGTTCTGCAGATTTCGAGCTACTGGCGGGAGGGCACCCCGATCCGCCTGAACCTTGCACCTGACACCGACCTGCCGGCAGAACTGGCCAGGGCCAAGGCCACATCACGCAAACTCATCGCCAATGAACTGGCCTTGCTCGTGCCTTCGCGCCTGGCCGACGCCTGGGTGCAGCGCGAGGCGCAGTGGCAGCGGCCCGTCAATGAAGCCACCGACAAGGCGCTGGCTGCGCTGGCTGAAAGACTCTCCCGGTGGGAGATCACCCCCACCGGCACCGAGGGCTACAAAAAGGCCGAAGTCACGGCCGGCGGCGTGGACACCCGCGACCTGTCGTCGCAGACGATGGAGTCAAGGCAGCCTGGCCTGTACTTCATCGGCGAG
This sequence comes from uncultured Ramlibacter sp., assembly GCA_964519795.1. Classification (GTDB taxonomy): domain Bacteria; phylum Pseudomonadota; class Gammaproteobacteria; order Burkholderiales; family Burkholderiaceae_C; genus JACMQX01. The sequence continues at coordinate 1,340 of CAZFKW010000458.1, forward strand.
GTGGTGGACGTCACAGGCTGGCTCGGCGGCTACAACTTCCAGTGGGCGTGGTCCAGCGGATTTGCCTGCGCGCAGGCGATTGCAATGGGGCTGAAGGACTGACACCCATTCGCGGCCCACCTTCCGGGATAATGACTGCAACCAGTTACACCTAGCCTGATTGGCCTGCATGGACGGGCCCCTCCACCAACCTCCGGACCGCATCCTTACATGAACCTGGCATTGCAACGATGGATCGACCGCTGGCCCGGCATGGCACTTTGTGCCGCCGTGTCCCTGGTGGACCGCATTGGCCGGGCGCTGGGCCTGACGCGCACACTGGCGGGGCCGCCGCGCGGGATTGTCATCATCCTGCTGTCTGAAATGGGCAGCCTCGTGCTCGCGCACGAGATGTTCACCAGGCTTGCGCAGAAGTACCCCGGTTCGCCTGTGCATGTGCTGCTGTTCAGGAAGAACCGGGAAATCCTTGACCTGATGGGCGTCGTTGACCCTGCCCATGTGCACACCATCAGTGACAGGTCCGGCCTTGCACTCGTGACCACGCTGATCAGCGCAGTGGTTGCCCTGCGCCGGGCAAAAGTTGACATTGCCCTCGACTGCGAACTGTTCTCGCGCATCAGCAGCCTGCTATCCTGGGCCAGCGGCGCCTGCGTGCGCGTGGGTTTTCACCGCCACACGCAGGAGGGCCTGTACCGGGGTTCGCACATCAACAGGCCCGTTCCCTACAACACCGCCCACCACATCAGCGAGCAGTTCATCGGCCTCGTGGGCGCCATCGATGCAAAGACCTGGCCCCTGACCAAGATCGCCATCGCCCGCGCCGTCAAGCCGCCGCCGATGGTGCCGCTGCCTGCCGGCCTTGTCGATGGCATGCGCGCCAGGCTGCTCGCGGATTTCCCGGCCATTGCAGGCAAGCCGCTGGTGCTTGTGTACCCTGGCGGGGGGCTCCTGCCCATCCGGGCCTGGCCGCTGGATGCCTACGTCAGCCTGTGCCACAGCCTTGCGCAGGACGGCTGCGCCGTCGCCGTCATCGGCCTGAAGGACGACCAGCCCCTGGCCCGCGAACTCATCGCGAAAGTGTCCGCGCAGGGCGTCGCTGGAAGCTCACTGATCGACCTGACCGGTTACACCGCCTCCATTGCCGAACTGCTGGCGCTGCTCAACATCGCCCAGTTGCTGGTCACCAACGACGGCGGTCCGGGCCAGTTTGCGGCGCTCACCCCGGTCTGGACACTGATGCTGTTCGGCCCGGAGACACCCGCACTGTATGGACCGCACACGCCGCGCTGCCATTCG
>CAZFKW010000459.1:0-2617 GCA_964519795.1 uncultured Ramlibacter sp.
CGAGTACCGCAAGCTGCTTGGCGGCGAGATTTACGAGCCGGAAGAGGAAAACCCGATGCTCGGTTTCCGTGGCGCAGCCCGCTATATCAGCGCGGAGTTTGGCGAGGCGTTTGCGATGGAATGCGATGCCCTGCGCCGCGTGCGCAATGACATGGGCCTGAGCAACGTGCAGGTCATGGTCCCGTTCGTCCGCACGCTGGACCAGGCTGAAAAAGTCACCCAGCTGCTGGGCCTGCACGGCCTCAGGCGCGGCGAGAACGGCCTGAAGATCATCATGATGTGCGAAGTGCCCAGCAACGCGATCCTGGCCGACGAGTTCCTGCAGTACTTTGACGGTTTCTCCATCGGCTCCAACGACCTGACGCAGCTCACCCTCGGGCTGGACCGGGACTCGGGCCTCGAACTCCTTGCTGCGGACTTCGACGAGCGCGACCCGGCCGTCAAGGCCATGCTCAGCCGCGCCATCAAGGCCTGCAAGGCGCAGGGCAAGTATGTGGGCATCTGCGGCCAGGGGCCCAGCGATCATCCGGACTTTGCCCAGTGGCTGGCCGACGAAGGCATCGAGTCCATCTCGCTCAACCCGGACAGCGTCATCGAGACCTGGAAACAGCTCGCCGGCCAGTAGCCATGCCAGACCCCGGTCACGCCGCCGACCTCGCCGCCTACAAGTCAAGGCTGCACCGGTTCCTGGGGGCGTATGTACTGGGCGTTGCAGCCTTCCTGCTGCTGATGGCCTGGGCCGAGGAGCGCGGCCTGTCCCGCCAGTGGATCGGCCCGATTTTCCTGTTCTTCACCGTGATGGTCTATGCCGGCATCGGCATCTATGGCCGAACGTCCGACCCGGAGGAGTATTACGTGGCCGGGCGGCGGATCCCTGCCATGTACAACGGCATGGCATCCGCTGCCGACTGGATGAGCGCGGCCTCCTTCATCAGCCTCGCCGGCGGGCTGTACCTGCAGGGCTTTTCCGGCGTGGATGGCAACCCCGGCGGCCTGGCCTACGTGCTGGGATGGACGGGCGGCTTCTGCCTGGTCGCATTGCTCGTGGCTCCGCACCTGCGCCGGCTCAAGCTCTACACCGTACCTGACTACTTCGCGCTGCGCTATGGCGGCCGCTGGCCGCGCCTGATTGCCGCCCTTGCGGCAGTGCTGTGTTCATTCATCTATGTCGTGGCGCAGATCTACGGCATTGGCCTGATCACCTCACGCCTCACCGGTGTGCAGTTCGAGATCGGCATCCTGCTGGGCCTGGGCGGTGTACTGCTGTGTTCTTTCCTGGGCGGCATGCGGGCCATCACCTGGACTCAGGTCAGCCAGTATGTGATCTTGCTGCTGGCCTTCCTCATTCCGGTGTCCTGGCTGGCCTACAAGCAGCTGGGCAATCCGCTGGCGCCGCTCGTGTACGGCAAGCAGATCGAAAAAATCGCGGAGCTGGAAAAACAGCTCATCGACTCCCCCGCAGAAAAGGAAGTCAGTGCCGAGTTCCACAGGCGTGCGATGGACTATGAAGCCCGGCTGAAGGACGTCGAGGGCGCTTTGATGCGCGAGCGTGCAGCGGCCCAGGAGCGGTTGCGCGTGCTCAAGGCCGAGGATGCCAACCTGGGCCTCATCATTGAAGCCAGCCGGGACATTGCAAACTTGCCGCGAGACGCCTTTGTCGCGCGCGAGCAGTGGACGCGCGCCATGCAGGAAAGCCAGGAGCGGGCGCGGCCATTGGGCGGCTTTCCCCCGCACAGCCAGGCGTTCGCGGGCGATCCGGACGGAACGCCCGAAGAGCAGTCGGCATTCCGGAATTCACGCCTCAATTTCCTGGCCCTGGTGTTCTGCCTGATGGCGGGCACGGCCGGGTTGCCGCACCTGCTGACTCGCTACTACACAACGCCGAGCGTGGCAGAGGCAAGAAGCTCGGTGGCCTGGTCGCTGTTCTTCATCGGGTTGCTGTACCTGAGTGCGCCGGCCCTTGCCGTGCTGGTGAAATACGAGGTGATGCAAGGCCTGGTCGGCAGCAGTTTTGACGCCTTGCCGCCCTGGGTGGCCCAGTGGGCCAAAGTCGATGCATCGCTCATCTCCATGAGCGACGTCAATGCGGACGGAATCCTGCAGTGGGGCGAGATCAGGCTCGGCGCGGACCTCATCATGCTGGCGACTCCCGAACTGGGCGGCCTGCCGTATGTGGTGTCCGGCCTGGTGGCGGCCGGCGGGCTGGCTGCGGCTCTGTCCACGGCCGACGGGCTGCTCCTGACGATCAGCAATGCGCTGGTGCGTGACGTTTACTTTGCTGACAAGCTGCACGACGTCAGGCCCCAGCACCGCGTGATCCTGTCCAAGTTTGCGCTGCTGATCGTCGCAATGGTTGCGGCATTTGTCGCCGCGCTCAAGCCTGCCGAGATCCTGCCCCTGGTCTCTGCGTCCTTTTCCCTGGCCGCCGCCGCCTTCGTGCCCGCCATGGTACTGGGGATTTTCTGGAAGCGGGCAACGCGGCAAGGTGCAGTGGCCGGCATGCTGGTCGGGCTTGGCATCACCATCGGCTACATGCTGATGAACGCCCAGGCAGTGCGCAGCCTGTTCGGGCTGGCGCCGGGACGCATCTGGGGTGTCGATGGGGCGCTGCGTCGGC
>CAZFKW010000460.1:0-1629 GCA_964519795.1 uncultured Ramlibacter sp.
GACCGACACGCAGGACGCGGTGGCCGCCATGGAGCGTTCCACGCAGGGTGTGGTGGAAGGGGCCAAACTGTCAGACAACGCGGGCACCGCACTGACCGAGATTGACCAGGTGTCGCGCAAGCTTGCCGACCTGATTGAGCAGATTTCAAACTCCGCGTCCCGTGAAGCCGAATCGGCCAACGTGGTGGCCGGCAACATCCAGCACATTTTTGCGGTGACGGAGCAGACCGGAGAGGGTACGCGCTCCACGGCACAGCAGGTGCGCGAGCTGTCCCGCATGGCTGAAGAGCTGCGCCAGTCAGTGTCGCGGTTCAAGATCGCCTGAGGCGCACGCCACATCAGCAGGTACCTGCCAACAGCAGTCAAGTGGACGCATTCATGCAACTCAACGAAGCCAGCTCCGCCGCCACTGATATCGACCTTGCGGTCAACGATCTCGGGCCGCTGGCCTGGGTGCTTGATGAACTGCGCAAATCGCTTGATGGTGCCACCAAGGCGCTGCGGCGTTTTGTGCGGGATGCTGACCTGGCGCGCGGCTCCGACCTTGCCGCGATTGATGGCAGCCAGCTGCGTATCGCGCGCCAGCAACTTCACCAGGCTGTAGGCGCCCTTGAAATGGTGGGTCTGGGTGCCCCGGCCTATGTGCTCAAGGCCATGGAGGCCGTGGTGCAGAAGTTCGTGCAGCGCCCCGAGCTGTGCAGCGAAGATGCCGCAGCCAAGGTCGAGCGGGCCAGTTTTGCGCTGACTGAATACCTCGAAGGCGTGCTTGTCGGCAAGTCCATTTCCCCCATCGCGCTGTTTCCGCAGTATCGGGACGTCCAGGAGCTTGCCAGCGGTGACCGGGTGCATCCTGCCGACCTCTGGCAGATGGAGTGGCGCTGGATTGACCCGCAGATGCCGTTGGGCGAGACCTCCATGGTCTATGACCCGTCCGTACGTGCCCGCCTGGACCAGACCGTCCTGAAGATCGTCAAGGGTGGCGACGCCACGTCCGCGCGCGAGATGCGCGACATCAGCCTGGCGCTGGCCGCCTCGCAGACGGCGATGCAACCGCGCATCTTCTGGAAGTTCTGTGCTGCGTTTTTCGAGGCAATCAGCCTGGGCCTGCTGCCGGCCGACGTCTACGTCAAGCGCGCCGCGTCCCGCATCCTCATGCAGTACACCACGCTCGCCAAAGGCGACATGGGTGTCTCCGACCGGCTGGCACTGGACCTGCTTTTCTTCTGCATGCAGGCCGTCCCGAAGGACGCGGGGGATGCGCCCGCCCTGACGGCGGTGCGCCAGGCCTACGCACTCGGGCGCTTCAAGCCCGTGGATTACCAGGCCAGCCTGTTTGGCCGCTTCGACCCCGCCCTGCTTGCACAGGCCAGGAAGCGCATCGCTGCGGCAAAGGACACATGGTCCACCCTGTCGGGCGGGGACGCCAACAAGCTCAAGAGCGTGGCCGACCAGTTCAGCCTCGTCGCTGACTCGCTCATGAAGTTGCACCCGGCCAGTGCCCCGCTGGCCCAGGCGCTGAACCGGGCCATCGAGGCTACGGCGCGCTCCGGCCAGCCGCCGAGCACCGAGCTGTCGATGGAAGTCGCAACCTCCGTGCTCTACCTGGAAGCCGCCTTCGAAGACCTGGAC
>CAZFKW010000460.1:1639-2615 GCA_964519795.1 uncultured Ramlibacter sp.
GAAACCCTGTCCACACGCACGGCGCACCTGGCCGAGCGGCTTGAAAACGTCCGCGAGGGTGGCCAGCCGCGACCGCTGGAGAGCTGGATGGAAGAGCTCTACCGCCGTGTGAGTGACCGCCAGACCATGGGCAGCGTGGTGGGCGAGTTGCGCACCAACCTGGGCGAGCTGGAGAAGGCGCTGGACCAGTTTTTCCGCAACCCGCAGGACAAGGGTGCGCTGCGTGATGTACCGACCCAGCTCGCGCAGATGCGCGGCGTGCTGTCGGTGCTGGGGCTGGACCAGGCCTCGCAGGCCGTGGTGCGCATGCGGGATTCCGTCGAGCAGATCATGATCACCGAGATTGACGAGGAGAAGGCTCGCGCGGCCGGTACCTTTGACAAGCTCGGCAACAACCTGGGTGCTCTCGGCTTCCTGATTGACATGCTGAACTACCAGCCCGCGCTGGCCAAGAAGCTGTTCATCTATGACGAGGAGCAGGGCGAGCTGCGCCCGCTCATGGGACGCGCCCACCAGGCCATCCCCGAGCCCGAAGCGCAGCCGGACGGCGGGCTGGCGCAGGAAGCGATGTCAGTGGTCAGCGATGCAGGCCTCGGGATGGAGTCCACACTCACCCTCAAGCTTGACAGCCTGGCCGCGCACGCAGCGCTGGCCGAGCAGCCAGCCCTTGCCCGTTCAGCGCGCGATGCCGCTGCTGCCGTCGCCTCGCATGACCCGCAGGCCACCGCAGAAGCCATGAGCCAGCTCGCGCAGGCCGCGCGGCCGGCGCCTGCTGCACCCGCGATGCCCGATGCCGGCGACGACCTCGAGGAAGACGACCTGCGGAACATCTTCCTGGAAGAGGCGCGCGAAGTCGTGCACAACGGCCTGTCAGCCATCGACGCGCTGGTGGCGGACCCGGCCGATGTGTCGGAGCAGACCACTTTGCGGCGCGCCTTCCACACGCTCAAGGGCAGCTCACGGATGGTGGGCCTGA
>CAZFKW010000461.1:0-2612 GCA_964519795.1 uncultured Ramlibacter sp.
GGTGGAGTGCATGTAGCGGATCAGCCAGCCCCAGGGCACGTCGCGCATGATGTATTCCACCGACGCAAAGGCCGTGGCGGCATCGGGCTTGTAGTGCATGACCAGGAAAATGCCGGTGACGATCTGGATCACCAGAACCAGCAGCGCAAGAGAACCAAAGACGTACCAGAAGTTGAAATTCTTCGGCGCGTAGTACTCGCTCATGTGCTCCTTGTAGAGCTTGCTGGCAGGGAACCGGTTGTCCACCCAGTTCATGAGTTTCGCGCCATAGCTGGCGTTGGGGGAGATTTCCTTGAATTGCGCCATGTTCTTGGTCCTCAGGCCTTCTTGTCTTCGCCGATGAGCAGGCGGTTGTCGGACAGGTACATGTGCGGCGGCACTTCCAGGTTGTCCGGTGCGGGCTTGTTCTTGAAGACACGCCCCGCCAGGTCAAAGGTGGAACCGTGGCAGGCACAGAGGAAGCCCCCAGTCCAGTCATCGGGCAGCGAGGGCTGCGCGCCGGGGGTGAACTTGTCGGAAGGGGAGCAGCCCAGGTGGGTGCAGATGCCGACCGCCACAAAGACCTCGGGCTTGATCGAGCGGCCTTCGTTGCGGGCGTATTCGGGGGTGAGTTCACCGGGCTTGCGGGCAGACGTCGGGTCTGCCAGCTGCGGGTCATTCTTGGGCAGGGCTGCGAGCTGCTCGGGCGTGCGGCGCACGATCCAGACGGGCTTGCCACGCCATTCAACCGTGAGCTTTTCTCCGGGTTTGATGGCGCTGATGTCCACCTCGACCGATGCGCCTGCGGCGCGGGCGCGCTCGGACGGCTGGAAGCTGCTGACGAAGGGCACGGCGGTGGCTACGCCGCCCACAGCACCGGCGCAGGTAGACGCGATCAACCACGTCCGTTTGCTGGTGTCGACTGGGGTGTCACTCATGGGGATCCTCAACTGGAACGTCGCTCGATTAGGGTCAACCCGCGATTGTAGCTGACCGCCTGTAGCAAATTCAACGGCTTGCACCTGCTTGACATGGCGTCGCGCTGGACAATACTCGGGGCTCCAACAACACAACTAGTGAGAGCAGTTATGGGCATGATGCAGGAGTTCCGGGAATTTGCAGTCAAGGGGAATGTGATCGACCTGGCCGTCGGCGTGATTATTGGCGCCGCCTTCGGCAAGATCGTCGATTCCATCGTCAGCGACATGATCATGCCCGTGGTGGGGCTGGTGTTTGGCAAGCTGGACTTCTCCAGCATGTTTGTGGTGCTGGGCAACGTCCCGGCCGGCACCGCCCTGAACCTGGACGCATTGAAGAAGGCCGGCGTTCCGGTTCTGGCATACGGCAATTTCATTACGGTCGCTGTCAATTTCGTGATCCTGGCCTTCATCATCTTCATGATGGTCCGCCAGATCAACAAGTTGAAGCGCCAGGCGCCGCCAGCCCCGGCCGTGCCGGCACCTCCGGCTGAAGACGTGCTGCTGCTGCGGGAGATCCGCGACAGCCTGCGCAAGCCCTGAACCCGGCTCAGCAGCCAGCCAGCCGCCGTGCCATCCGGATGGCGGCGACGAGGCTGGCAGCATCGGCCTTGCCAGTACCGGCAATGTCGAACGCAGTGCCGTGGTCCGGGCTGGTGCGCACCAGGGGCAGGCCGAGCGTGACGTTCACGCCCTGCTCGACACCCAGGTACTTCACGGGGATCAATCCCTGGTCGTGATACATCGCAATCACAACGTCAAACTCGCCTGGCCGTCCGGGTCCGCTGCGTGCCCGCATGAAGACAGTGTCGGGTGCGAACGGCCCACGCGCATCAATGCCTTCCTGACGCGCGGCTGCCACCGCCGGCGCGATGATGTCCAGTTCCTCGCGGCCAAACAACCCGCCCTCCCCGGCATGCGGGTTGAGACCGGCGACGCCAACGCGCGGCGTGCGACCCAGAACATCACCTACAGCCCTGTGGGCGATGCGCAGCGTCTGCAAAACATTGTCGAAAGTCACACTTTCGATGGCCGCACGCAGTGACATGTGAATGCTCACAAGCACGGTGCTCAGTTCGTCATTGGCCAGCATCATGCGGACAGGTACCTCACGCACCGGTTTGCCGAGAAAGGCGGCCGCCTCCGCCTGCAGCAGTTCCGTATGGCCCGGAAAACTGACGCCCGCCGCAGCGAGTGCCTCCTTGTGCAACGGGGCCGTGACGAGCGCAGCCAGATCTCCGCGTAGCGCGCCACGCGCGGCCCACTCCACACAGGCGGCCGCCACCTGCCCGGCCTGCGCGCTCACCCGGCCCATGGCGGCAGGGGGAAAGGCCGGCACGACCTGCATCACCGGGACGCACCGTGCGGGCATTGTCCATGTACCGGCCACCGTGTCGAGCAGCGCGACTGGCAGCGCAGGACTGCCGGGGCTGCCGGTGAGCCTGGCTGCGCGGCGCATGACCGCAAGATCCCCGGCGACGAAGCAGCCCCTTGTGACATCGGGCGCATCACGGAACGCCTTTGCGATGATCTCCGGGCCGATCCCGGCGGGGTCACCCAGCGTGATGGCAATGGGTTTCGGGCTCACAGTTCAGGCGGGGTTGTCAATGTCAATGAACTCATGCGCGATGCCCAGCCGGCCCGCCACATGCGCGG
>CAZFKW010000462.1:0-2609 GCA_964519795.1 uncultured Ramlibacter sp.
CTGCCGGGCAACTGGCCGGCGCCCTACGGCATTGCACTGGTGGTTGACAGGCTCTCGGCGCTCATGATGGTGCTGACCGGCAGTGCAGGCCTTGCCGCCTTGCTGTTTGCGCTGGCCCGCTGGCACCGCGCTGGCGTGCATTTTCACCCGCTCTTCCAGTTGCAGCTGATGGGTCTCTATGGGGCCTTTCTTACCGCTGACCTGTTCAACCTGTTCGTTTTTTTCGAGGTGTTGCTGGCCGCTTCCTACGGGCTGGTCATGCATGGTGGGGGCGGGGACCGTGTGCGCGCAGGACTGCACTACATTGCCATCAACCTGATGGCGTCGCTGCTCTTCCTCATCGGCGTGGCGCTGCTATATGGCGTGACTGGAACCCTGAACATGGCGGACATTGCCGCAAAGCTGCCGCACGTCCCGGAGAGCGACCGGGGCCTCCTGCACGCCGGTGCGGCCATCCTGGCCATTGCCTTCCTGGCCAAGGCCGCAGTGTGGCCACTGAACTTCTGGCTCCCGACTGCCTACGCAGCGGCCAGCGCGCCGGTTGCTGCGATATTTGCCGTACTCACCAAGGTCGGTGTGTATGCCATCTTGCGGCTCTGGACGCTCTGCTTTCCCGCCAGCGCCGGTGCGTCCGCGCTGTTCGGGGGCGAGGTGCTGATTTGGGGCGGGATTGCCACGCTGGGTGTCGGTGCGGTCGGCATGATGGCGTCACAGCAACTGGGCCGCCTGGCGGGCTACAGCGTCATCACATCCTCGGGTACGTTGCTCGCTGCAATCGGGTTTGACGACGCGGCTTTGACGGCCGGCGCACTTTTCTATCTGGCCAGCTCGACACTGGCGGGATGCGCGCTGTTCCTGCTGGTTGAACTGATGGAGCGGGCGCGCCAGGTTGAAGTGGCGCCACCCCAGGCGGACGATGATGACCACCTGCCGGATTTCCTTGATGCGGAACCCCCCACGGACGTGAACCTTGACGATGACGAAGTGGCGCTGACGGGCCGTGCCATTCCCGGCGCCCTCGCATTCCTCGGGCTTGCCTTCATGGTATGTACCCTGGTCATTGCGGGCCTGCCTCCGCTGTCCGGATTTGTCGGCAAGCTCACGATGCTGCTGGCACTGCTGGATGCAGGCAGCATGCTGGCCACGCCGGCTGCGGTGGCTGTACTGTTCGGCCTGCTCATTGTTTCAGGCCTGCTCGCGGCGACAGCGCTGATGCGCGTCGGCATCCGGAACTTCTGGGCGCCCCAGGGCCGGCCCGCTCCGAGGTTGCGCGTCATCGAATTCGTGCCGGTGGGCCTGCTGTTGGGGGCCTGTGTACTGATGGTGGTGCAGGGCGAGTCCGTGTTGCGCTACATGCGCGATACGGTGGAGGCCATCCACCAGCCTCAACATTACATCGGCGCGATCTCCCGCACCCAGCCGGTGCCGGCGCCCAGGTCTGGAGAGCGGCCATGAAGCGCCTCCTGCCTGCGCCGTTGCTGTCGGCCAGCCTTTTTGCCGCGTGGCTGCTGCTCAACCAGACGCTGGGCGCCGGGCACGTGATTCTCGGCATCGTCGTCGCAGTCGCCCTTCCCCTGCTGCTGTCCCCATTGCGTCCGCCGGCAGGACCAGTACGCAAGCCGCTTGTTCTCGCGCGCCTGATCCTGCGGGTAGGGGGCGATGTCGTCCTTTCCGCCCTGCAGGTCGCAGGAGGCGTGCTCAATGCAGGGCGTCACCCGCCGCACGGGCGCTTCATCACCGTGCCGCTGGAATTGCGGGACGCGCACGCACTCGCGGCGCTGGCCATGATCACAACGGTGGTGCCGGGGACTGTCTGGTCCGAACTGGCGCCCGACAGGTCAGCCCTGCTCCTGCATGTCTTCGACCTGGACGTGGACGACGAGGCTGTCTTCGTCAGCTGGTTCCAGGCGCGTTACGTCCGCCCCCTCAAGGAGATCTTTGAATGAGCGCCATGCTTTCCCTGGCCATTACCGCGACGCTCGTCCTGTACATGCTGGCCATGCTGCTGGGCCTGGCGCGCCTGATGCGCGGACCCAACGCGCAGGATCGTGTGCTTGCCATCGACTTCATGTATGTCACCGGCATGCTGGTCATGCTTGTGCTGGCCATCCGCTATGACAGCAGCATGTATTTCGAGGGTGCGCTACTCATGGCCCTGTTCGGGTTTGTCAGCTCGATCGCTTTTGCCAAGTTCCTGTTGCGCGGGGAGGTGATCGAATGAGCGACATCATCGTCTCCGTGCTGTTGCTGGCAAGCGGCTGCGTCGTGCTTTCTGCCGCGCTTGGCTTGTGGCGCCTTCCGGACTTTTTCCAGCGCATGCATGCACCTGCGCTCGCGTCCACCCTCGGGGCCTGGATGGTGTGCCTGGCGTCCATCGTGCACTTCTCGGCGCAGGAGGGGCGGCTGTCCCTGCATGTGTGGCTGGTGGTGATCCTGCTGTCCATCACCGCCCCCGTGACCACCCTGGTGCTTGCGCGTGCAGGATTGTTCCGCATGCGCCAGGCCGGCGGCGATGTGCCGCCACCATTGTCTGGCGGCGAAGGCTGATATCTGGTGGTGCCCGGGGCCGGAATCGAACCGGCACACCTTTCGGTGGGGGATTTTGAGTC
>CAZFKW010000463.1:0-487 GCA_964519795.1 uncultured Ramlibacter sp.
AGCGGGCCGCGCTGGCCCCATTCATCCGGCGCCTTCGCGAGCCGCGCCGCTTTTTGCAGGTGGTGGCCGGGCCGCGCCAGGTGGGTAAAACCACGCTTGTGCGGCAGGCGCTTGCCGCCTTGGCTGCCGGTCCTGAAGGCAACACCATTGCCCAGCACAGTACCAGTGCTGACAACCCGGGCCTGCGTGGCAACAGCTGGGTGGCCACGCAATGGGAAACCGCCCGGGCGCTGGCTGCGCAGGCCGGCGCCTGCATTCTGGTCATTGACGAAGTGCAAAAGCTCCCTGGCTGGACGGAAGAAGTCAAACGCTTGTGGGACGAAGATACCGCGGCCGGGCGCGATGTGCGGGCCGTGGTGCTCGGGTCCGCCCCATTGCTGATCGCCCGCGGGTTGACAGAGAGCATGGCGGGCCGGTTTGAGGTGACCCGCCTGGGGCACTGGCGGTTCAACGAGATGCTCGAGGCATTTGATTTCAGCGTCGACCA
>CAZFKW010000463.1:497-2579 GCA_964519795.1 uncultured Ramlibacter sp.
TCGACCAGTACATCTTCTACGGCGGCTACCCCGGTGCGGCGTCGCTGGTGGCCGATGAGCAGCGCTGGGCGCAATACGTTCACGACGCCTTGATAGAAACGACCATCAGCAAGGACGTGCTGCTGATGGCGCCTGTACAAAAGCCTGCATTGTTGCGCCGGGTGTTTGACCTGGCCTGCAGGTACAGCGGGCAACTGCTCAGCTATCAGAAGATGATGGGCCAGCTGAGCGATGCGGGCAACACCACCACGTTGGCCCACTACCTGGAGCTGCTTGAAGGCGCGGGCATGGTCTGCGGCCTGCAGAAGTTTGCTGGTCAGGCGGTACGGAAGCGCGCGTCCAGCCCCAAACTGCAGGTGTTCAACACAGCGTTGATGGGCTCATTGGCCGTGGGTCAAGGGTTCAGCCTTGAAACCATGCGTGCAGTGCCCGACCAATGGGGGCGGCTGGTGGAGAGTGCTGTAGGCGCCGAGTTGCTGGCGCGGCACCTGGATCACAGCAGTTTGAACCCGAAGATCCATTACTGGCAGGACGGCGGCCACGAAGTTGACTTTGTGGTGCCGCAGGCCGGCGGTGCGCTTGCCATGGAGGTCAAAAGCGGGCGAAGCCGCGGCAATGTTTCGGGACTGGATGTGTTCTGCAAGGCCTACCCTGATTCGCGTCCAATGGTGGTGGGTACGGGCGGGATTCCGCTGGACAGCTGGTTCGCAGCGTAGCCGCTGGTTTACCCCGGTGCTGGCCAGCACTCCAGTTCCAACCGCCTGGCATCCGCCCTTGCCTCGTCCAGCAGCCAGTGGGTCAGGGCTTGCACCGCCGGGTTGTCCGCCAGGGGCGAGCCGCCTGCGTCTTGGGCAACGCCATGGCCGACATGCTGGCCAAGGTGCTGGGCCAGACGGTGGTGGTTGACAACAAGGGCGGCGCGTGCGGCAACTGATGGCTATACGCGCGTCTAGTTGTCGTGAGCGGCGCTGGACGAGAGCATCCGGGGCATGCAGATCCGCCGGCTGAAGGAGGCCTGACAGGGTAAAAACTCATGCGTACGGACTCCAAACGACTTGCTCCTTTCCAGCCGCCGCAGGCATCGCGGCAAACGCCTGACGTACGCGTCCCGCCACAGACACCGTCGGGACGCCCATGGCTGGCAGTAGTGCGGGGCTCGTCGACACCGATCCCGTCGCTCTCGGGCATTTACGCCCACCGCGGCATGACGGGGCACCCGGCTGTCAATGTGCCGCTCCCCTCTGTCACCCTTGCCATCCGTGACGGACTGGACAAGGCGGACCCCGACCCGCAGGCCCTCGAGTTCTCCCAAATGATGTCGCGCAGGCGCAGCTCCACAGGTACGGCGAGCACGAGCAGTACCACTACAAGCCACACCGCTACCGGCAGCACGACGACCGGCACCACTTCTTCAAGCAGCACGGCGACGGGTACCGCGACGACCAGCACATCCACCAGCAGCAAGCCGGCAGCGTCCGCCACCTCGAGACCGGCGGACACGAAGAAGACGCCTCGCGGCGAAGACCGTGACGGGCTGCGTAGAGGCATGAAACTGCCGGAGGTGACGCGATGGGTGACCGACCACGGATGCACGTTCGATCACATCACGGGAAGCCATTGCATCTACAAGCGCCCGGACGGCAACATCGTCGTGGTGCCGCGCCACGACAGCCTCGATACCGGAACGATGAAGAGTATCGAGAAGCAGGTGCTGGACAATGCGACCGACCCGCAACTGGAGGAGGAGGAGGAGGATGCGCACGAAACATTTTCTCCGCATGCGCCCGGCAAGGACGAGACGGGCGGATACAAGGGCAAGTGGCTGACAGCCCTGCACTGCCCGCTCCAGGCAGGCGACAAGGTCCGCCTGCAAAGGATGAATGACCGTGCCAGGGACGGCCCGGAACTGCAGGCCATTGTGGTGGGGGGCGACACCTCGGCAGCCGACCCCGACAAACGCTTTGTAGACGTGCAGTTGAAGCCGGGCGATTCCCTCCGTGATGGCGACGGCAAGTCCCTCAACGCCAGCCAGCGGACATGGCGCATCCAGCCCGGCGATGAAGCTGTCAGGATCAAGACTGA
>CAZFKW010000464.1:0-2573 GCA_964519795.1 uncultured Ramlibacter sp.
GACAGTGGCCGGATGTGCCCGGCTTGCCGCAAACCCATGAACGCCTGCGTCTGCGGGAAGACGGCGCCCCGCCCGCCATCGGACGGCATCGTGCGCGTGTCGCGCGAGACCAAGGGCCGCAAGGGCAAGGGCGTCACCCTGGTCAAGGGCGTTGCGCTGGACGATGCCGGCCTGGCTGCGCTGGCCAAACAGCTCAAGACAGCCTGTGGATCGGGTGGCACCGTCAAGGACGGCGTCATTGAAGTGCAGGGCGACCATTGCGACGCGGTGATGCAGTCGCTGGCAAAGCTGGGCATGAAGGTCAAGCGCGCCGGTGGCTGAACCGGGCGCCGGATCGCGCGCTGGAGGCTTGCGTCCCCGCGAACGCAAGGCCGCGCCCGGGTCCGCCCGGACCCCGCGCAGCCACCACTACCATGTGTATGTCGTTGAGCTGTCCGACGAGGTCTGGAACCTGGGCCGGTTCCGCAGGTCCAATCCGGACTATGAGCTGGGCAAGCCCTTTGTGTACGTTGGGATGACAGGCCTGGATCCCGACCTGCGCTTTGACAGGCACAAGGCCGGCATCCAGGCAAACAAATACGTGCGCGACTACGGCGTCCGGTTGTTGCCGGGGCTCTACGCCATGTACAACCCGATGCCGTACGAGGGCGCGCGCGACATGGAGGTGGAACTGGCAATCGCGTTGCGCGAGGCGGGATATGGTGTCTGGCAGGCCTGAGTTCTTAAGTACTGGTTTTCCAATGAAGGCGCTGGCTTGAACCGGGCCGCTTCGCCCCCAAGTTGGATACATGAACGACACCCGCAAACCCTCTTTCAATGCCCACCTGATGACGGCAAATATCCTGTCTGACCTGCTCGAAAGACTGGAAAACAGTGTGGTTCCCGTAGATGCGGGACAATACAGGTCGGTCGTACTCCATCTGGTGCATGAATTTGGCGATGTCCAGCCCGGCTCTGAACTGGGCGCCATGCTCGATTCCCACCCCGCTGCAGCAGAGTTGTACGAGAACCTTAACTACCAATATGCGGGCCTGTGCCGGTCTTCGCTTGATGCATCCCTTGCCGCCGAGAAGCAGGCCAGGGCAGCCATCGGGAGAGCCATGCGCCGCACTGCAGGAGATCTGAACTGATGGCAAAAGCAGAGGCGGACGGTCTGCGCTACAAGACGAAGGCGTCGGGCTCACCGTTCGGTGCCGCTGCGTCTTTCGGCGCATCCACCATGTCGTGCTTCATGTGCGGCAAACACCGCCTGCGCTCGCTCATGGGCTCGCGCAAGGTGGCGGGCAAGTCCCAGCCCGTGTGCTCGCCTTCGTGCAAGGCCCTCGACGAAGCCAGCAAGACGTAACCCTGACGCAACCTGTCATTGCGGACTTGATCCCCAATCCATCGGGGCGTTCAAGCCAGGCGGCGTGAAGCCACCGTGGATCCCGGGTCAAGCCCGGGATGACAGCTCGGGGGCACGGGTCGCGGCTGCTTCCTACAGCTGGTTCCGTCTGCCCGCCTTATAGTGAACGCAAGGTTCACTCACAAGGCTCAGCCATGGATCAAGCAGTCCCCCGCCGTCGGCATTTCACGATGCTGCGCGAGTTCCACATCGCAGATTTCTTCACGCTGGGCAATGCCGCCTGTGGCGTGGCCGGTGTGTTCCTGGCCTTGATGTTTGCCGTCGAGGGCAAGCTGTCGCACTTCGTGTGGGCGGCCGCCATGGCGCCTGCCGCCTTCATTTTTGACGTGCTGGACGGGCGCATTGCACGTGCCCGGCATGAACACTCCGCCCTGGGGCGTGAACTTGACTCACTGGCAGACATCATTTCCTTTGGCGTGGCACCTGCCACGCTGGCCTTTGCCGCCGGCATGCGCGGCGGATGGGACGTGGCAGCGCTGATCTTCTTTGTGTGTTGCGGCGTCAGCCGGCTGGCACGCTACAACGTGACCGCCGAGTCGCTGACGGGCGATGGCGACAAGGTGAAGTACTTTGAAGGCACGCCAATTCCCACCAGCGTGCTGCTCACCGGCATCCTGGCGCTGGCCGCCTGGAACGGGCGCGTGGGCGAGGCGCTGTGGGGCGGCGCCATGGCGCTGGGTCCGTGGACCCTGCACCCGCTGGCATTGCTGTTCGTGCTTTCCGGCAGCCTGATGATCAGCAAGACATTGCGGATCCCCAAACTGTAAGACCGCCGGCCGGCCGCAACGGGTGACTACTGCGGTTGCAGTCCGGTCTTCTTGACCAGGGCGGCGTATTTGGCCAGTTCGCTCCTGAATGCGGCTTGCGCCTGCTCGGTGGTGCTGATGTTGATGGTATTGCCCATCTTGGCCATGGTTTCCTTCACGGCCGGGTCGGCGAACGCGGAGACGAGTGCGTCGTGCGCCTTCCTGACCTGCGCTGCGGGCAGGTTTTTGGGGCCGATGACGGCAAACCAGGCTTCGACCACGTAGCCAGGAAGGCCCTGCTCGGCAAAGGTGGGAATGTCCGGCGCAGCGGCAACGCGCTGTGGCGTGAGTACGCCGATGGCGCGCAACGCGCCGCTCTTGATGTGCTGCTGCACGCTGGGCAGGGCCGCAGTGCCAAACTC
>CAZFKW010000465.1:0-2571 GCA_964519795.1 uncultured Ramlibacter sp.
CACGGCGCCCTGCACCACCGTCTCGCCCAGGCCGTAGCTGCTGGTGATGAAAACCACGTCCTCGTAGCCCGATTCGGTGTCGATGGTGAACATCACGCCGGCGGCGCCCAGGTCCGAGCGCACCATGCGCTGCACGCCGGCCGACAGCGCGACCACGTCGTGCGCGAAGCCCTTGTGCACGCGGTAGGAAATCGCCCGGTCGTTGTACAGGCTGGCGAAGACTTCCTTCATCTTGTGCAGCACTTCCTCGATGCCGTGCACGTTGAGGAAGGTCTCCTGCTGGCCGGCGAACGAGGCGTCGGGCAGGTCTTCCGCCGTGGCCGACGAGCGCACGGCGAAGGTGGCGTCGGGGTTGCCGGCCGAGAGCGTGGTGAAGGCTTCGGTGATGGCACGCTGCAGGTCGGCCGGGAAAGGCTGGGCCTCGACCATGGCGCGGATCTCGGCGCCCGCGGCAGCGAGCGCGCGCACGTCTTCGGTGTCCAGCGCGGCCAGGCGCTGGCTGATTTTTTCGGCCAGGCCGTCGTGCGCCAGGAACTGGCGGAAGGCGTGCGCCGTGGTGGCAAAGCCGGTGGGCACGCGCACCCCTTGCGGCAGCTGCGAAATCATTTCGCCGAGGCTGGCGTTCTTGCCGCCAACGACCTCGACGTCGCTCATCCTCAGGTTTTCAAACGGTACGACCAGGGCGGTCGCGTTGAAGAGTGCAGACATGGGGAAGCTCCAGAAGTTAAAACCGGGTCTGCGCCCAGCCGGCCGCGCCAGTGGCTGGTTGCGCTCATGCTCACGCCGTGACTTTGTATTTTTTTGAATGGGTCGGGGGTGCGCATGGAGGAATCGGGGGGATCCAGGGCGAAATTTGGATAATGGACCTGATTGTAGGCCGCTGGCCTCCGCAAGCCCTTGCATATAACTGAAAGAATTACTCCAGCATGCTGCCCACCCGTACCGTGTTCTTCATCTCCGACGGCACCGGCATTACCGCCGAGACCTTCGGCAACGCCATCATGGCGCAGTTCGAGCTGAAGGCCCGGCATGTCCGCCTGCCCTTCATTGACAGTGTGGACAAGGCCCACCAGGCCGTGCGCCAGATCAACCACACCGGCGTGATCGAGGGCAAGAAGCCCATCGTCTTCACCACCCTGGTCAACATGGAGGTGCTTGCGGTCATCAAGGCGGGTTGCCAGGGCATGCTGCTGGACATGTTCGGCACCTTCGTGCGCCCCCTGGAGACGGAGCTGGGCCTGACCTCCAACCACCGCATCGGCCGCTTCAGCGATGTCAGCAAGAGCCAGGAATACCACGACCGGATCGAGGCCATCAACTTCAGCCTTGCGCATGACGACGGGCAATCCAACCGGGACCTTCAAAGCGCCGACGTCATTCTGGTGGGCGTGAGCCGCAGCGGCAAGACGCCCACCTCGCTATACCTGGCCATGCAATACGGCCTGAAGGCGGCCAACTACCCGTTGATCCCGGAAGACTTCGAGAGGCGGCAGTTGCCGCCGGCCCTGGTGCCGCACCGCGCCAAGATTTTCGGCCTGACCATCCAGCCGGAACGGCTGAGCGAAATCCGCAATGAACGCCGGCCCAACTCGAAGTACGCCTCGCTGGAGAACTGCCGCTCCGAGGTGAGCGACGGCGAGGCCATGATGCGCCGCGCCGGCATACGCTGGCTGTCCACCACCACCAAGTCGATCGAGGAGATCGCGACGACGATCCTGCAGGAGATCAGGCCGGAGCGGCTGACTTACTGAAGGCTATTGAATGTCTCATGCCGCTGATGGCGGCGCATAGCCGGCATGCCGGCTATGCGCAACGCGGGGTTGGGGCCATCAGAAACTGCGGCACGCCGTCACTGGCCATGACCTTCTCGCAATGCACCCCCCAGACCTGATTGACAGCTTCTGCCGTCAGGACGTCAGGGGTCGCGCCCCAGGCGATGACGCGGCCAGCCTGTAGCAGCAGCACATCGTCTGCATAGCGCAAGGCGAGATTGACGTCGTGCAGTACCGCCACAACGCCGACGCCCCGTGAACGTGCCCATTGGCTCACCATTCCCAGCACATGGTGCTGGTGGGCGAGGTCCAAAGCGGCGGTGGGTTCATCCAGCAGCAGCCAGCGCGGCAGGCCACTGGCCAGCGGCTCCCATACCTGGCACAGCACCCGCGCCAGCTGGGCGCGGGATTTTTCCCCGCCGGACAAGGTATTGAGAATGCGGTGCTGCAGCGCGGACACGCCGGTGGCGTCCATGGCTGCGTCAATCAGCACCTCCTCCCGGGCCGCCGGCTGGTGGCGGTGCGGGAAGCGGCCAAGCTCGACGATTTCGCGAACCGTGAAGTCGAAGGCCGTCGATGTTTCCTGCGGCAGCAAGGCGCGCTGCAGGGCCAGTTCCTGCGCCGTCTGGGCGCGAATGCTGCGGCCATTGAGGATGACGTCGCCCGACTGTCCTGCCCGGTGCGTGGCCAGGAGGCCGAGCAATGTGGATTTGCCGGCACCGTTCGGGCCGAGCACGGCAGTCACGCGGCCGGGCTCAAGGCGCAGGTTCACGGGATGCAGCAGCGTTTTCGCACCCAA
>CAZFKW010000466.1:0-2186 GCA_964519795.1 uncultured Ramlibacter sp.
AGATGGGCAAGGCCGGCTACAAGAAGGCCCAGACGCAGAGCTGGCAAAACTCGTTCGATACGCTGTTCGCGCAGTATGACAAGGCGCTCAGCCTGCCGCGCCGTGCGCCGCGCGACATGGTGGACTTTCATCTGCCCAGCATTCGCCGCCCGCGCAAATAGCGCCGTCATCTTTGCAATCCATGCTTATTCGCACCATCTTCTTTGATCTTGACGACACCCTGTATCCCAAGGACAGCGGGGTGTGGGACGCATTGCGCGGGCGCATCGCCCAGTACATGCACGAAGTGGTCGGCATCCCGGAAGCGGAGGTGCAGCCGATCCGCGAGCTGTATCTCAAGACCTATGGCACCTCGCTGCGCGGGCTGCAGACCCACTACGCCATCGATGCCGAAGCCTACCTGCGCTATACCCACGAGCTGCCCATTGAGCAGCTGATCGCCCCCAACCCGGCGCTGGACGCCCTGCTGAGCCAGCTGCCGCAGACCAAGTACATCTTCACCAACTCGGCCAGCTATCATGCCGAGCGGGTGCTGCGGGCACTGGGCGTGGAGCGGCATTTCGCCGGCATTCTGGATGTGCGTGAGATGCAGTTCCACAGCAAGCCGCACCCGTTTGCCTACCAGCTAGCCTTCGAGCGCAGTGGGACGGCAGCCGGCCAAGCGCTGTTCGTGGACGATATGCCGGTCAACCTGGCTGCGGCCAAGCAGCTGGGTGCGTCTACGGCGTTGGTGGGCAGTGGGGAGCCGGACCCGGCCGCGGACGTAAGCATTGCCCGAGTGGAGCAGCTGATCGAGGCGATGCCCGCGCTGGTAGAATTGCCCCATGGGTGAGCGCGCCATCCTGATCATTTGCCTGACGCTGTTCGTGGCGGTGGGCATTTTGGCGGTGTTGTACGCCGGGGCACGCCGCGGCAATGCCGTCGGCCAGATCGAGATCGCCAAGAAGATCATCAAAGACGCCCGCGACCCATGGAAACCCGGTGACGAGCAGATGGAAGAGCTGGCCCGCAAGGTGGAGGCCTTGAAGAAGGACGAGTGAAATGTTTATACCGCTCTAATCCGCCCGTGATACGCTTACCCAAATTGACAAACTTATTCGCCATCCATCAGAACGGACCATCCTATGAAATCAAATAAACCGCTTGTTGCCATTCTTGTGGCTTTGATTCTGGTTGCCATGTGCATTTGCGTGGCCAGCGTTGCCATGTTTGGCTGGACTTTGCGGGACGAGATCACCCAGGTATTGAGTGACCCGCAATCATTGCTCGACGAGAGCCCCACCCCGGCTGGGCCGGAAGTACAGACCCCGGTTGGCAGCAGTGTGGACCTGGGACGGCTGTTCAACCCGGTGTGGGAGGTCAATGACATTCTGCACCAGGACTTCTACGACCAGCCGGTAAATGACACCCTGTTCGCCCAAGGGGCGCACGACGGCTTGAAAGCCAGCCTGGAAGCGCTGGAAGTGAACCTGGCCGAGCTGACCCCGGCGGCAGACGCCCCCAGCGCCAGCCAGCTGGCCGATGAGGCCAACACGCCCGAGGCGTTGTACGATGCCATGCTGCCCTTCTGGGAGACCTGGCGCCAGGTGCAGTACAGCGGCGTGGAGCTGGACACCAGCTACGAGCAGCTGATGCGCGACGCGTTGCACGGTGCGGTGGCCGCCATGGGCGACCAGCACACCGGCTTCATGGATCCGGTGCAGCTGTTCCAGGCCGACCTGGAGCTGCAGGGCAACTATGAAGGCATTGGCGCCTGGGTGGACACCGGCGGCGAGTTCGTGATCATCATTGCGCCGATGGAAGGCTCGCCGGCGGAAGCCGCCGGCCTGCGCCCGGGCGACCAGGTGCTGGCCATCGACGGCGAGGACATGAGCAAGATCGACAGCTCGCTGGCGGTCAACCGCATCCTGGGGCCGGCCGGCACGCCGGTCACGCTGACGATCGGCCGCGAGGGCGAAGAACCCTTTGACGTCACGATCGTCCGTAGCCGCATCATTGTGCCGAGCGTAGAGAGCGAAATGCTGGAAGGCAACATTGCCTATGTGCAGCTGTTCACCTTCGGCGCCGACTCGGGGCGGGATATGCAAGTGGCCTTGGAAGAGCTACTGGCGCAGAACCCCAGCGGCCTGATCGTCGACCTGCGCAACAACGGCGGCGGCTACCTGGACACGGCGGTGGAGATCACC
>CAZFKW010000466.1:2196-2568 GCA_964519795.1 uncultured Ramlibacter sp.
TGGCGTGGTGCTGTTGGAGGACTACAACGACGGCTCGCGCTATACCTATGAAGTAGAGGCCGGCGGAGTGGCGACTGAGATCCCGATGGTGGTGCTGGTCAACCCGGGCTCGGCGTCCGCCTCCGAGATCCTGGCCGGCGCCCTGCAGGACTACGGCCGCGCTCCGCTGGTGGGTGAAACCACCTTCGGCAAGGGCTCGGTGCAGATCACGCGCATGCTCTCGGACGACCAAGGCGCGCTGCGCGTGACCATTGCCCGCTGGCTGACGCCCGACGGGCGTCAGATCCACGGCCTGGGGCTGGAGCCGGACTATGTGGTGCCGCTGACCCAAGAGGATGTGGACGCCGGGCGTGACCCGCAGTTGGATGAAGC
>CAZFKW010000467.1:0-2564 GCA_964519795.1 uncultured Ramlibacter sp.
GCCCCAGTAGCGCTGGCGGCTCACGCCCCAGTCGCGCAGGCGCCAGGTGGTCTTTTTCCCGCCCAGGCCTTTCTGTTCCAGGGCATGGGCCACGGCATCGATGGCGTCCTTGTACCTGAAGCCGCTGTAGATGTCGGAGTTGATGGTCACGCCGCGTTGCTTGTCGCCGTACCAGTCGTGCCAGTGGTCGTAGTCGTAGTGCTCGCCATCCACATGCACCACCTGCGTGATCGGCAAGCCGTATTTCTTCGCGAAGAGGAAGTCGCGCTCGTCGTGCGCGGGCACGCCCATGACGGCGCCATCGCCATAGCTCATGAGCACATAGTTGCCGACCCATACCTCCACATCGCGGCCGGTGATCGGGTGCTGCACATGCAGGCCCGTGGGCATGCCTTCCTTCTCGCGCAGGGCCAGTTCAGCTTCTGTCGTGCCGCCCTTCTTGCAGTCCTCAATGAACTGCGCCAGCGCCGGATTTCCCGCTGCTGCATGCACGGCCAGCGGATGCTCGGGTGCCACGGCGCAGAACGTCACGCCCATGATGGTGTCGGCACGGGTGGTGAAGACGTACATCCTGCCGTCCTGGATCAATTGCCCGTCCGCGCCCTTGATGCCGTGCGGGAACGCAAAGCGCACGCCTTCGCTCTTGCCTATCCAGTTCTCCTGCATGAGCTTGACGCGCTCGGGCCAGCCCGGCAGCTTCGTGTGCACATGGTCCAGCAGTTCTTCAGCGTAGTCAGTGATCTTGAGGTAGTAGCCCGGGATCTCCCGCTTCTCGACAACGGCGCCGGTGCGCCAGCCCTTGCCGTCAATCACCTGCTCATTGGCCAGCACGGTCTGGTCCACCGGGTCCCAGTTCACGACCTGGGTCTTGCGGTAGGCAATGCCCTTTTCGAGCATCTTCAGGAACAGCCACTGGTTCCACTTGTAGTAGGCCGGGTCGCAGGTGGCAACCTCGCGGGACCAGTCAATCGCCAGCCCCATCGCCTGCATCTGCTTCTTCATGTAGGCGATGTTGTCGTAGGTCCACTTGGCGGGCGGCACGCCATTCTTCATGGCGGCGTTCTCGGCCGGCAGGCCGAAGGCATCCCAGCCCATGGGCATCAACACGTTGTAGCCGTTCATGCGCAGGTTGCGCGTGAGCATGTCGTTGATGGTGTAGTTGCGCACATGGCCCATGTGCAGCTTGCCGCTGGGGTAGGGCAGCATCGAGCAGGCGTAGAACTTCTTTTTGGCCGGGTCTTCCGTCACGCGGTACACATCGCGGGCGGTCCATTGCGCGTGCGCAGCGCGCTCGACATCGGCGGGGGAGTATTTGTCTTGCATGATTTACTGGACTGTCTTGCCGGGCTCGGCGACAAAGCCGATGCGGTTGAGGCCGGCCTTCTGCGCGGCGCCCATGACCTCGACCACGCGGCCATAGGGCACGGTCTCGTCGGCGCGCAACTGCACTTCGGTGTCGGGGCTGCGCGCGGCGGCTTCAGCCAGCTGTTTTGCCAACTCGGCCGCCGTCACGGGCTTGTCATTGTAAAAAGCCTGGCCTGCGCGGTCCAGCGACACCGTGACGAACTTCGGCGCCTCAACGGGCGCGGCCGCATCGGTCCTGGGCAGGTCCAGGGCGATGGAGCTTGTGAGAAGTGGTGCCGTGATGATGAAGATGACCACGAGGACCAGCATGACGTCCACCAGCGGCGTGACGTTGATGTCGCTCATGGGCTGCGGGCCCTGGGTGCGTTCGAGGCGTCCGAAAGCCATAACTACTTCCGGTGGAGGAGGAGTTCACGCAGGTCGCGTGCGAAGCCCTCGAGGTCAGCCTCGATTCGGCCGATATGCCTGCCGTAGACGTTGTAGGCCAGGACCGCCGGGATGGCCACGGCCAGCCCCGCAGCCGTCATGATCAGCGCCTCGCCCACCGGGCCGGAGACCTTGTCGATGCTGATCTGGCCGGCACCAGCGATGGCGGTGAGCGCATGGTAGATGCCCCAGACCGTGCCCAGCAGCCCGACGAAAGGCGCGGTGGAGCCCACGGTCGCAAGCAGCACCTGGCCGAACTGCAGCTTGTCCAGCACCTTGTGCAAGGCATCGCGCAGCACGCGTGTGAGTTGCTGCGACCTGTCGCCCGCCGAGGCCAGCGTGCCGTCCTGCGCCACACCCGTGGCCGCAATCAGAGGTATGACGAGGTGCTCACGGTCAAACGGCGAGACCCTCTGCTGCGCTTCGTCCAATGAGGGTGACTGCCAGAACGCCGCGGTGCTGCGGGCCACGTCGCCGCGGGCGCGCTGCAGCAGCCAGCCCTTCCAGAGGATGACAACCCAGCTGGCGACCGACATGGCCAGCAGCAGGATGGCGACGAACCGGCTGACGCCGTCGCCTTCGGCGAAGAGGCTGAAGATGGTCATTTCAGGCCCAGCACATCAAACATGTCGTACAGGCCGGTGCGCTGCGCCGCCAGGAAGCGCACTGCGCGCAGGGCACCCTGCGCATAGGTGGTGCGGCTTGACGATTTGTGCGTGATCTCGATGCGCTCGCCGGTGCCGGCAAACAGCACGGTGTGGTCGCCCACAATG
>CAZFKW010000468.1:0-2554 GCA_964519795.1 uncultured Ramlibacter sp.
CTCTACCTGAAGACCGCATGGAACGAACGCGTTGCCGCCGGCAAGACCGGTACGGCGGACCTGCTGGACGCGATCCGCGAGGGCGCGGTGCTGCGCGTGCGGCCCAAGGCCATGACGGTGGCCGTGATCCTGGCGGGCCTGTTCCCGATCATGTGGGGTAGCGGCACCGGCTCGGAAGTCATGCAGCGCATCGCCGCGCCCATGGTGGGAGGCATGATCACCGCGCCGCTGCTGTCGATGTTCGTGGTGCCGGCGGTGTACCTGCTGATGCGCCGCAGGCGAGACGCGGCTTTGCGGACGACTGCCGGGTGAGTCGGCGGGCTGGCTTACTCGCCGCCTTCGCTTGGTCACGAACCGGATCTGGCCGCAATCCTGAATCCATTCAGCTTGCGTTCATGTACGTTGGCGCTGCGGGTCAGCGGCGCGCGCGCAATGTCAGTGGAGAAGGCCGAGTCGTGCCCCAGCCCGGTGTGGCGTGTCAAGGTCGTCACGCCCAAGGCGAAGTCAGGGTGATCCTGGTCGATGCCGCCAGCGGCCTGCCCGAATGCGCTTGCTGCTCATCGAGGACGAAGCGCCAAAGTGGGCATCAAGGTTTTTCAATGACCCCATTTTCGCCGGAGGCGCTATCCGCAGCACCCAGTTCCCGCGGTTGCCTGAATTGGCGGGCAAGCTAACGTGCCGAACGAGCAGAAGACGCAGCAGTCTCCGGGCAGGGGATGCAAAACCACGTGGCATCCCTGGCATTCGTAAAACCACTGGCATGAGTCGGTGGGCATAGTCTCCACCTTGGCAAAGCCACAATCGGGACATGTCAGCGTTGAGGCAAGAACTACCACTTCGCTCACTTAGCCGACTTCATCAGGGTCGATGGGAATCCCGCAGCTGCGGTGGCTTTGGTGAGCGTGGCCACGTCAGTCTTGGCGTCATCAAAGGCTACTGTGGTCTGGCGCCTGGTAAGGTCGCTTTTCACGCTCTCGACGCCTGGAACCCGCGTCAAGGCGGCCTTGATGGTAATCGGGCACGACGCGCAGCTCATCGATGGCACCGAAAGCGTGGCCGTCTGGGGGGCCGCCATGACGCAGGTGCCGACAAGCAGCAAGGCGATGGCAATGAAATTTTTCATGAATGTTCTCCTAGTAGAAAAGAGGCGCGACCAGCGGAAGGCCAAGGACCAGAACCATGAGCCCTGTGACCGCGGCGAAAAACGCCTTTTGCGCGCGCTTCGCGGCCGGGGCTGCGCAGGGGCGACCGTCGTCACAGGCTGGCGCGCGCCAGATCTGTCGGCCGGCGTAAGCAAGCGCCAAGCCCGCGCCTGTCAGGAGGTATGGCTGGTAAGGCTCAATGCCCGCAAGTTCGCCGATCCATGCGCCGGAGGCTCCGACCAACACTAACGCCAGCGGCGCCACGCAGCAGACAGACGCAAGTAGCGACGCAGCGCCGGCGGCGGCCAAGGCTGCGCGGATGGGTGCCGACGAGCGTGACGGGGTTTGCGATTCGATGTCCATGGCCTAAGCTTAGGGCCGTAGCCAACTACGGAGTCAAGCCCATGGGCGAACAAAATCAAAGTTTTACCATCGGGGCGCTGGCCAATGCCTCGGGGGTCTCGGTGGAGACCATTCGGTACTATCAGCGCGAGAAGCTCGTGGCGGAACCCCCTCGGCCACAGGGTGGCGTGCGTCGCTATGACCATCAGCACGTTGCTCGTTTGAAGTTCATCCGATCGGCGCAACGCCTCGGATTCAGCCTGCGAGAAGTCGCCGAACTTTTGCTGCTGGACGATGGCGGCGGCTGCTCAGTGGTACAGGTTCGAGCGCAAGCGAAGCTCGATGAGGTCAGGACCCGCATGGCGGACCTGCGGCGCATGGAGGAGGCTTTGGCCGAACTGGTATACAGCTGCTCCGTATCACGCGGCAACGTACGTTGTCCGTTGATTGCCAGCCTAGCCGCATAAAGATTTTTTCGTCTGGTCCGTTTCCCGCCGCTCCAGCCAGGTGCGTGTGCCAACGACGCACAGGCTCAACCACGCCATTGACTGCGCCCAGCCTGCAGCCACGTCGCTCAGGAAATGCGCGCCCAGGTACATCCGGCTCAAGGCGACCAACCCGACCATCGTGAAAAATGCCAGCCCAACACCCATCCACTGGCGCCATGTGGTCGCTCTCGCCAACAGCATGGCAGCCATTACGCCATACAGCAAGGTGGCGCCGGCGACATGGCCGCTTGGGAAGCTGTAGGTGGTCAACGTGAGGAAAGGGTGGTCGAATTCCGGCCGTCCCCGGCGAAACAAGAGCTTTGTGAGGGTGTTGAGCAGCATGCCGCCTGGAACCGCGAGCGCCAGGGTCAGCAACCAGCACCAGTTGCGTTTCCAGAGCAGCACGAGCGCCAGCAACAGGGTGAACGCGCTGATGGGCGCGGGATTGTGCAGGCGGGAAACCAGCAGCATGACGCGCGTGAACCCGGGCGTCGCGTGCCTGTGGAGCCAACGGGCGATCCACTCATCAACCAGGGTCAGCGGATCGCCGGTAACAACGTCTTCAGCAATCCCCGCGAACAG
>CAZFKW010000469.1:0-2550 GCA_964519795.1 uncultured Ramlibacter sp.
AACAGGACAGGCGCGGCGCGCGGCGTCATGGAGAACATGCTGGGTGTGGATAAAAACGCCTGGCTGCCTGACCTGGCCAAGAAGAAATTCCGCTCCGGCACGCCTGAGTCCAGAGACTACCCGGTGAAAGACGGCGCCAAGACACCCGGCAAGGTCGCCATCTATGCCACCTGCTACGTCAACTACAACGAGCCGGGCATTGGCATGGACCTGCTCAAGCTGCTGGACCACAACGAAGTGCCGTACGTGCTGGTCGAGAAGGAAAGCTGCTGCGGCATGCCCAAGCTGGAGCTGGTCGACCTGGAGTCGGTCAACAGGCACAAGGAGGCCAACATCCCGGTGCTGGCCAAGTACGCAAAGGACGGTTTTGCGATCCTCTCTGCGGTACCCAGTTGCACCCTCATGTTCAAGCAGGAACTGCCGCTGATGTACCCGCAGGACGCCGACGTGCAGCTCGTCAAGGAGCACATGTGGGACCCGTTCGAATACATGATGGCCCGCAAGCGCGACGGCCTGCTGAAGGTGGACTTCACCGTGCCCCTGGGCAAGATCAGCTACCAGATCCCGTGCCACGGCCGGGTGCAGAACATCGGCAAGAAGACGGAAGAGATGCTGAAGATGGTGCCCGGCACCAGCGTGCATACGCATGAGCGCTGCTCGGGACATGCCGGAACCTTTGGCGTGAAGAAGGCCTACCACCAGCAGGCCATGAAGATCGGCAAACCCTTGTTC
Source organism: uncultured Ramlibacter sp. (assembly GCA_964519795.1). Classification (GTDB taxonomy): domain Bacteria; phylum Pseudomonadota; class Gammaproteobacteria; order Burkholderiales; family Burkholderiaceae_C; genus JACMQX01. The sequence continues at coordinate 733 of CAZFKW010000469.1, forward strand.
AAGGCCATGGCCAACCACAAGGACGGCGGCCTGCCCGACGTCATTTCCAGCGACTGCCCGCTGGGAGGCCACCACATCGCCCAGGGCTTTGAAGTCAACAAACTCGGATCGCCGCCGCAAAAGCATCCGCTCACGCTGGTGCGCGAAGCCTACGGCCTGAAATGATTATTTGAGTTTGTCATTGCGGGCTTGACCCGCAATCCATGGAGGCGCGCCACCATGGATCCCGGCTCAAGCCCGGGATGATAGGATTGTTGGAGAACAAGCATGCAGACAACCGGACAAATCACCCGCGACAGCCTCATGACACTTGAGGCCTACAGCAAGTGGCGCAAGGAAAACAAGGGCGTCATCATTGCCCACCGCAAGCTTCGCTCGGTGCCTCTGGGCGAGCACATGACGCTGCAGTTCGAGAGCGAGACCAGCCTGCGCTACCAGATCCAGGAGATGCTGCGCATCGAGAAAATCTTCGATGAAGAGGGAATCCAGCAGGAGGTCGAGGCCTATGCACCGCTGATGCCCGACGGCAGCAACTGGAAGGCCACGATGATGATCGAGTATCCCGACGAGAACGAGCGCAAGCGCGAGCTGGCCCGGCTCATCGGCGTGGAAGACCGCATGTTTGTCGAGGTCGAAGGCCATTCCCGCGTCTATGCGATTGCCGACGAAGACCTGGACCGCGAGAACGACGAGAAGACCTCGGCCGTGCACTTTGTGCGCTTCGAACTCACCCCGGGCATGTGCTCTGCCGTAAAGGCCGGCGCGTCAGTCAAGCTCGGCTGTGACCATACGAACTACCCCGCGCATGTCAGCATCGCGGCCGAGACGCTTGCATCGCTGGCGGGTGACCTGAAGTAGCCTGGCCGCAGCGGCGACAGAGGGATGCATTGGATAATGGGGCCATGCTTTTCCTGTTGTCCCCCGCCAAATCCCTCGACTACGAATCCCCGATCCCGGACGTTCCGCCCACCGAGCCGCTCTTCGTCGAGCAATCAGCGCGCCTCATCGACATACTGAAGAAAAAGTCCGCGCGCCAGATCTCCACGCTCATGGACCTGAGCAAGCCGCTGGCCGAGCTCAACGTGGCCCGCTACCAGGCCTGGTCGCCGGAGTTCACACAGGAGAATTCCCGCCAGGCCATGCTCGCGTTCGACGGGGATGTGTACGGCGGCCTGGACGCCAGGTCCCTGCAACCTGAAGACCTTCAATGGGCCCAGGAGCACGTCTGCATCCTGAGCGGCCTTTATGGCGTGCTGCGTCCACTGGACCGCATGCAGCCCTACCGCCTGGAGATGGGCACGGCGCTCAAGACCCGCTCCGGCGGCAACCTCTACCGCTTCTGGGGTCCGCGGATTGCCGACTACCTGAACCAGCGCCTGCAGGCTGACAGGACGCCCGTCATCGTCAACCTCGCGTCGCAGGAATACTTCAAGGCTGTGGACCTCAAGACCCTGAATGCGCGCGTCGTCGAGTGCGTGTTCGAGGAATGGCATGGCGGCAAGTACAAGATCATCAGCTTCAATGCCAAGCGCGCGCGGGGGCTGATGGCGCGCCATGCTGTGGCCAACCGCATCGCCTTGCCCAAAGCGCTTGAGGGTTTCAATGTGGAAGGCTATGCTTTTGCGGCTTCCGTTTCGCAACCCGACCGCCTGGTGTTCAGGCGCAAAATCAGCGACACCCAACCTGGCTGAACCTGACCATGAACAAGTCCGTGAATTCCAGCATCGCCCGCCAGCAGATCACGCCACAGCTGCGCCAGTGGATCGTGGACCAGGCGCAGGCCGGCCACCCGCCCGAGACCGTGCTCCAGTCCATGCT
>CAZFKW010000470.1:0-2543 GCA_964519795.1 uncultured Ramlibacter sp.
GACCAGCGGGCTCTCAAGAGTGGCGTCGGGCGCGTACAGGGCCAGCACCGACTCCAGGTCCTTGGTGGCATAGGCTTTGGTCCATGCCTGGTAGATGCGTTCGGCGTCCTGGACGGCGGCGGAGTTGTCGGTGGTCATGGATTTCCTTCAGGGTTGAGACGTTGCGCCGGCGGCCAATGCCGCGCCAGCGAGAGAGGAAGATGTGTGCTGCGCATCTGGTCAGCGGATGGCCACAGGCGGCGGCGGTTCGGCAGGGCCGGGATGGGCGTCCATGCAGACACCCCACTGCCGCCAGAACGCGCGAATCTGACCTTCGTCTTCCACAGGGAGTTCCCTCGCGTTCAGGTCGCCCTTGGACATGTCATTCCAGGCGGCCTCCTTTACGTTGCGGTAGCCGCGTTGGCAGCGCTCCAGCGCCTCTATGTCGTCAGGCGTGGCAAGGCCGCCGGGGCCGAGAAATTCGAGGAAGTTGCGCAGCCGGATCTTGCGCAGCCATTCGCTCTCGCCCTTTGGCGCCATCGCCCAGGAACTGACGTTCATGCGGCCGGGCTCCTCCGGGTACATCGTCCGCAGCACCAGGCCGGCGGCGTCCACGATCACGAGGCTGGGGAAGATCACCAGGTTGCGGTTCATGTGCGAAATCCGGCGGGCGCGCTGCTCACCCAGGCGTGCTTCAAGCTGGCCGTAGATGCCATCAATTTCGACGCGCGAAGCTTCGCCCCAGGCGGGCGACCATTTGCCCGCCGGGCGGCCCCAGGGGCCGGAGAACTCCACCACCGCATGACCATTGCCCAGTTCACGGCTGACGCCTTCAAGCCGGGGCGGTGGGCCGCTTTTGGGCGCATTGGGCGTGATATTGCGCACGTAGTCGAAGTAGGTGGCGTGCAGGTTGTCCGCGTGGTAGCCGTCGAAGCTGTTTTCGCACAGCAGCTTCCAGTTGGCGCGGATCATGTACTCCTGCGAGCCGGAAATGATCTCCATCTGGTCGGACTGGTCGGCCACGCAGTCGATGTACTCGCGCGCGCCGGCCAGGTAGTCATAGAGCGATTGCGCGTTTTTGTCGAAGCAGACGAACCACAGGCCGCGGTAGGACTCCAGACGGGGTACGGCCATCAGGTCGACCGAGCAGTCGGACTCGAAATTCTCCGGGTAGCCCGAATGGTGCGGTTGGCGGCGGAACTTGCCGTCCGCGCTGAACACCCAACCGTGGTAGATGCACTGGAAGTTCTTCGCCACGCCCTGCCTCTCCTGGCACAGCTTGGCTCCGCGGTGCGGGCAGGAGTCCAGGAAGGCGTGGACCACGCCCTTTGCGTCGCGGTTGAAGATCAGGTCGCGCCCGGCCACCGAGCGCGCGACGTAGGCACCGGGAACGGCGACCTCGGACTCGTGGCCCAGGTAGATCCAGCACTTGTCGAAGATCTCGGAGCGCTCGGCTTCCAGGATGCTTTGTGACGTGAACGCACGCCGCGCCACCTGGAACCTGCCGCGCTCCGCGTCGATGGCGATGTTGTTTCCGCCGCTGTATTTCATGGTTCTGTCTCCGTTCTTCAAAGCAGGATGCTGATGCGCCCCTGCTCGTGCAGGTTTTCAAAGTCAAGACGGCAGCGCTTCTCGCGGATGCGAAGGCCGGCCTCGTCCTTGACCAGCCGGTACTGCGTGCTGCCAATGAAGCTGTCATTCACGCCAGCGCGGTTGCGGTGCGTGATGAAGGCACAGCGCACGGCGATCTCGCCTTCGATTGCCGACGGCACGACACGCACATTGCTGATGAAGTGCCGCGTTTTTGAATGGGGCCACTCGGCATGGGCGTTGCGCTTGTAAAGGCGCTTGACGCGCTCGCGCAGCAGGACGGGGTCATCGGCGATATAGAACAAGGTGTTCTCAGGCGACGCATCTTCTGGCAGGTCGCCGGAAGGCACCAGGTAGCGGCCATCAGGCGTGAACAGCGCCAGCCATTCCTCAAGCTTCCAGGCGTCCAGCAGTTCCGCCTCCATGTACAGGAAATCCTCGACTTCCCGGTGTGTTGCCTCGTGGTTCATTGCGCTCTCCGCGTGTGGGCCCGTCAGAGGGGTCCAGCGCAAATGTAGCAATCAATTGAGAGGCCTGTCAATATCTCCACCCATTTTCCTGACAGGGCTATCAATAAAATTGCCGGAACCAAGGGTTTACCGCAATGCAATAGTCCGGGACATTAATTGACAGGGCTATCAAATCATGACGAAAATTGCGGGTGACACGTCGTTGCACCATTCATCCGCAGGAGACACCCCATGAAAAAATCCATCTTTGCCGCCGCAGCGCTAACCGTTGCCGCGCATGCCGCCTTCGCACAGGCGCCAGACAAGATCCGTATTGGTTTCCTCGCCGCCATGAGCGGCCCCCTGAGCGCCGTCGGCGCCGAACAGAAGCGCGGCCTTGACGTTGCGCTGGAACACCTTGGCAACAAGATGGGCGGCGTGCCGGTGGAAGTCGTCATGGGCGACACCAAGACGAACCCCGGCGCCACTGTGCAGGACTTGTCGCGCCTGCTTGAGAAGGAAAAG
>CAZFKW010000471.1:0-2514 GCA_964519795.1 uncultured Ramlibacter sp.
GCGGCGATGACCTTTTCAACGCGGGCGCGGATCTCTTCAGGGTCGTTCATCGGCTCAGTCTCGCCCGGTGCAATCAGCGTCGTGGCCAGCAGCGGGCCGTTGTGCAGGGCGAGCAACTCCTGCAGCGTCCGGTGGCCCGGCACGCGCAGGCCGATGGTTTTGCGCTGCGGGTGGCTGAGGCGCCTGGGTACTTCCTTGGTGGCTTCAAGGATGAATGTGTAGGGACCCGGTGTGGCCGACTTCAGGAGGCGGTACTGCTTGTTGTCCACGCGGGCATAGTTGGACAGCTCGCTCAGGTCGCGGCACAGCAGCGTCAGGTGGTGCTTGTCGTCCACGCCGCGGATGCGGCGCAGGTTGTCAGCAGCGGTCTTGTCATCGATGTGGCAGACGAGCGCGTAGCTGGAGTCCGTCGGCACGGCCACGATGCCGCCGTTTTCCAGCAGGCCCGCCGCCTGCCTGAGCAGCCGCAGCTGGGGGTTGTCGGGGTGAACTTCAAAATACTGGGCCATCAGGACTCCACAGGTTCGACTTTGACGCGGCTCTCGCGCACGGTCAGCCAGGCGCCGGCTGCGCCACACACGGCGATCATCACAATGCCGATCAGCGACAGGCCGTCGGGCACGTGCGAGAACACGATCCAGCCACCCAGCATCGCAAATGCGATCTGCGCGTACAGATAGGGCGTGAGCGTAGCGGCCGGCGCGCGCTGGTAGGCCAGGATCAACATGAAGTGGCCGACAGTGGCCATCACGCCCATCAGCAGCAGCGCGGCCCACAGTGTCCAGGATTCAAGGGAAATCCACACAAAGGGCAGCGAAAGAGAGGCAATGAGCGCGCCGACCCAGCCCGTATAGAAATGCATGGTGACAGGGTCTTCGGTCCTTGCGAGCCTGCTCGTGAGCGTCTGGAACCAGGCATTGCAGGTCACAAGGCCCAGTGGCAGCAGCATGGTCCAGTCGAAGTCGTCGGCGCCAGGGCGAATGATGACCATCGTGCCAACAAAGCCGCCTGCCACCAGTGACCAGCGCAGCAGCGAAACGCGTTCTTGCAGTGCCGTGGCGGCCATCAGGGTGATGACGAGGGGCGAGATCATGACGATGGCCGTGAACTCCCCAACGGGCATGTACTTGAGGCTGAAAAATGCGAACAGGCTGCTCGACAGCAGCAGCACGCCGCGCAGGCACTGGTACTTCGGGTGTTGTGTCCTGAGAACGGCAAGGCCCCGTACGGGCAGCACCGCCAGCGTGGTGGCCACGGCCTGGAACATGTAGCGGAACCACAGGGCCATGAGCAGGGGAACGCTCAGGCTGATGTATTTGGTCGTGGTGTCCAGGACCGCAAAACATGCCACGGCCGCAATCACCAGCGCAATGCCGGCCAGGGCCCTCGGGTGGCGGTTCACACTGGCCACCCTTACTGGATTCGGTCGGCAACGAGCTCCCACACGGGCGTGAGTTCGCCCGGCAGCATGGGCAGCTTGCCCAGGTCGGTGTGGCTCTCGTCCGGGCTGTGGAAGTCGCTGCCGCGCGAGGCGGCCAGGCCGAACTCGCGCGCCATGTCGGCATAGGTCACATACTCGGCTGCCGTGTGGCTGCCGGTCACGACTTCCACGCCGCGCCCGCCGTGCGCCTTGAATTCGCTGAACAGGGCGTACTCCTCGTTGGCAGTGAACTTGTAGCGCGCCGGGTGGGCAATCACGGCCACTCCACCGGCGCCGTTGATCCAGTCCACGGAATCCTTGAGTGAAGCCCATCGGTGCGGCACATAACCCGGCTTGCCTTCAATCAGGTATTTCCGGAAGACTTCCGAAGTGTCCTTGCACACGCCGGACTCCACCAGGAAACGGGCGAAGTGTGTGCGCGAGATGAGTTCGGGGTTGCCGACGAACGTGAGCGCGCCTTCGTAGGCGCCCTTGATGCCGACCCTGGCCAGCTGCTCCGACATTTCGCGGGCCCGGTCTCCCCGGCCGCCGCGCGTGCTGCGCAGGCCCTGCTTGAGGTTTGCGTCATCCGGATCGAACCCCAGGCCGACGATGTGCACCGTCTGGCTGGCAAAGGTGATGGAGATTTCGACACCGGTGAGGTATTTGAGGTCGTTGGCCCGGGCCGCAGCCATGGCGCGATGCTGGCCGCCCACCTCGTCATGGTCGGTCAGCGACCAGAGCTCCACCTGGTTGGCCCTGGCGCGCGCAGCCAGCTCTTCCGGGGTCAGGGTGCCGTCGGAGACGACTGAATGGCAATGGAGATCGGCGTTGAGGATGGTGGGCACGGGTTCATTTTAGGGTTTTCACCGAATTGGCGCTCCGGCGAGTCCACTGGTGCAGCCTGAACTGCCGCCGGGCTACATCAATGAGGCTTTCTGTCCTACGCGAGCCGGGGAACCCGGGGACTAAATTGCATGCACGGCAGCGCGCACCCGGGGCGTGCTGGCTCAATCCAGAATTCAACTCCCCGGACTGGAACACATCATGAATGGCATTCGAATCACCGGCATCGTCCTCATTGTTTTGGGCCT
>CAZFKW010000472.1:0-2507 GCA_964519795.1 uncultured Ramlibacter sp.
CGTATTGCGCTGCAGACGGCCGACCCCAAGGCCTACGGCATGAAGGCCTCGCGCAAGGTGATTGAAACCATTTCGCAGTATGTGCACGAGCAGGGCCTGACGGACCGCAGAGTAGCGGTCGAGGAGCTGTTTGCGCCCTCAACGATGGATATCTGAGACAGTTTTTCCCACCGACGATTCCCCGAAAATTCAGGAGACAAGCATGCAGATGAAGTTCGCACGCGTGGCGCTTGCCGCCGCGGCACTGGTCTGTGCCGCCACCGGCGCACAGGCCCAGGCCGACTACCCCAACAAACCCGTGAAGATTTTCGTGGGCTATGTGCCCGGGGGCGGCCCCGACATGGTCGCGCGCGCCCTCGGCCAGAAGCTCAGCGAGATACTGGGCCAACCCTTTGTCGTGGAAAACCGGCCCGGCGCCGGAGGCAGTACCGTCACGGCGCAGGTCGCGAGAATGGCGCCTGATGGCTACAACCTCGTGTTGGGCGAGACCGGCCAGCTCGTCATCGCGCCCTACATCTACAAGAACTTGCCCTACGACACACTCAAGGACCTCACGCCCGTAGCCCTGGTGACCTCCGAGCCGCTGCTGCTGGTGTCCAGCCCCAAGTCGTCGTTCAGGAAGCTGGACGACGTCATGCGCGAGGTCAAGCCCAGTCCCGGCAAGTTCAACTACGGCTCGTCGGGCGTGGGCACCATCCACCACATCGCCATGGAAGCCTTCAAGGCCGATGCGGGCCTGGATATCACCCATGTGCCATACAAGGGAAGCGGGCAGTCGGTGCCCGGCATCCTGGCTGGCGATGTGCCATTGCTTGTCACCTCGTTTGCGGCCGCCGGCTCGCACATCCGTGCCGGCATGCTGAACCTGGTGGCCGTGACTGCGCCGGGCCGGCTCCCGGGCTTCCCGGCTGTGCCCACCATTGGCGAGACCATCAAGGGCTATGACTTTGCGTCAGAGATGGGCGTGCTCGCCCCGCCGGGCCTGCCTCCCGCTGTCCTGAACAAGCTGACCGCCGCCATCAAGCAGGCATCGGAAAGCCCGGACTTCATCGCGAAGTTCAAGGACACCGCCACCGCCATCACCTACAAGTCACCGGTGGAATATACGGAGAACCTGCGTAGCAACCTCAGGAAGTTCGAGCGGGCCGTCAAGTCGGCCAGGATCGCCGTCGAGTAAGCCGCATGCGCGGATTGACCTGGAGCAAGGCCGGTGCGGTACACCGGCCTTTTTGCATGGCGCCCCAGTTAAACTTGGCCGCTTCGCGGTCCCGCCCTGCACATACCACCCATGCCGAAACCCAAAGACGACGACAAGGCCGCCATCGCCGCGTTGCGTGCCTGGCGCGAAGCGGTGCCCAACGACCGGCTCGCCCACGTCATCAAGGACACCATACGCATCATGACGCGGGCCCTGCAGATCAGGCTGATGGAGCATTCGGTGTCCATGGGGCAATGGGCCTTCCTGCGCATCCTGTGGGAGAAAGAGGGCATCACCCAGCGCGCGCTCAGCGAGCTGGCCGGCGTGCGCGAGCCGACCACCTTCAGCGCAATCCAGACCATGGAAAAGCTCGGCTACGTTACCCGCCGCAAGCTGCCGGACAACCAGCGCAACATCTGCATCTACCTCACGCCAAAGGGCAAGGCGCTGAAAGACGTGCTCGTGCCTCTGGCGGAAGAGGTCAACGAAATCGCAGTCAGCGGTGTGTCTGCGAGGGACATAGCCGCGACACGCAAGACACTGCTTGCCATCATCAACAATCTGGAGCAGGACGAGCAGGCTTCCAATCGGCGGGTGCCCGCTTCGCGCAAGATGGCTTGACGGCGGAGCGTGGACATCCCGGATCAAGCACCGGGAGCGAGGCGCAAAAATATACACTGGCCCGGTGACTTTGAACCTGCAACCGACTCCCCGCTCTGCCGCATGGCAGCCGCCGCCCCGCAACCCGCGCCGGGCCTGCCATGGGTGAACTACTGGCGGTCATAGCGCTGGTGCTGTTCTCGTGCAACATCATCGCCACCAAGCTTGCGTCGGCGCGCGTGCCCATTGCAACCGGATTCGTCATTTCCGTGGCGGTGAATGTTGCGGTCAGCCTGGTGGTGTTCTGCGTCCAGCTCGCATGGCGGCCGTCTCCCCTCAGCTGGAACTGGAGCGGCTTTCTTGCCTTCGTGGTCGCAGGAGGCTTCTCGGTCTACCTGGGCAGGTACTTCTTCTTCGAATCCGTGGTGCGGTTCGGGCCGGCGCGCGCCAGCGTGTTCCAGATCACTGCGCCGATCTTCACGGTGCTGATTGCCTGGCTTTTCCTGGGTGAGAGGCTGGGGTTGCAGGCCCATTCCGGCATTGTGCTGACAGTCATCGGGCTGTTCCTGATTGTGTATGTGCCCGGCAGCCTCACCGCACCGGCGCCCCCCCGCACGGAAGCCACGGCACGGGGCAGGCTGGCGGGCCGGCTCCTGGGCTCGATGCTGGTGCTGGGCCTTGGGGCATCGCTGTGCTATGCCATCGGCAA
>CAZFKW010000473.1:0-1889 GCA_964519795.1 uncultured Ramlibacter sp.
ACGGCCCGACGCTGGCCTTCAAGGACATGGCCATGCAGTTGCTGGGCAACCTGTTCGAATACGAACTGGCGCGCCGCGGCGAGGAGCTGAACATCCTGGGCGCGACGTCCGGTGACACAGGCAGTGCGGCCGAGTACGCCATGCGCGGCAAGAAGGGCGTGCGCGTGTTCATGCTCAGCCCCAACGGCCGCATGAGCCCGTTCCAGCAGGCGCAGATGTTCAGCCTGATGGATGACAACATCCATAACCTGGCCGTTGATGGCGTGTTTGACGACTGCCAGGACATCGTGAAGGCGGTGTCGAACGACCTGGATTTCAAGCGCAAGTACCGCATCGGAACGGTCAACTCGATCAACTGGGCCCGCCTGCTGGCCCAGGTCGTTTATTACTTCGCGGGTTACTTCCAGGCAACGGAGGCCAACACGGGCAAGGTGAGTTTTGCAGTCCCGTCCGGAAACTTCGGCAACATATGCGCCGGCCACGTGGCCCGCATGATGGGCCTGCCGATTGACCGGCTGGTTCTCGCCACCAACGAGAACGACGTGCTCGACGAGTTCTTCCGCACCGGCGTGTACCGGGTGCGTGGCAGTGCCGACACGCATGAGACATCCAGCCCCTCCATGGACATTTCCAAGGCCTCGAACTTCGAGCGCTTTGTGTTTGACATGCTGGGGCGCGATGGCGAGCGGACGAAGCTGCTGTTTGGCGCGCAGCTGTCGTCGGCCGGCCGCTTCGACCTGAGCGGTGAATCCGCCTTCAGGGAAGCGGCAGCGCACTATGGATTCACCAGCGGCAAGAGCACGCATGCCGACAGGCTGGCGACGATCCGCGACACCTGGGAGCGCTTTGGCGTGATGATCGACACCCACACGGCCGACGGCGTGAAAGTCGCGCGGGCCCATGTGCAGGCCGGTGTTCCCATGATCGTGCTTGAGACCGCATTGCCCATCAAGTTCGCGGCGACCATCGTGGAGGCGCTGGGCCGCGAGCCCGATCGGCCTGCAAGATTTGAAGGCCTGGAAGCCTTGCCCCGCCGCGTGAGGGTGATTCCCGCTGATGCATCGGTGGTCAAGGCCCACATCGCCGAAAATTGCAGCTGACCGGGCCATGCGTCCCGGAATGCACCACAACAATACAGCCCCCTGACGGTGGCATCTGGAGGCAGCGCAATGAAGGTGGTTGGGTTTGCCGGGTTTTCCGGTTCTGGCAAGACGACGCTGGTGGAGAGCCTCATACCGGCGCTCAAAGTGCTGGGCCATCGCGTGTCGGTCATCAAGCATGCGCACCTCAGCTTTGACATAGACCACCCGGGCAAGGACACGTTCCGGCACCGGGAGGCGGGCGCCTTCGAGGTGCTGGTGTCTTCGTCCAGGCGGCTGGCGCTGATGCGCGAGTTCGAGGTCGAGTCCGCGCCATCGGTGCACCACCTGATCGCTGAACTCTACGATGGTGTGGACTGGGTCCTGGTCGAAGGCTTCAAGAGCAGCGACCTGCTCAAGGTCGAGGTCTGGCGGGCGGCGTCGGGGCAGCAGGCACGCTATATGGACGATGATTTCATCGTGGCCATCGCCACTGATTCACCGGCGCAGCTGCCCCAGGCCACCCTGCGGCCGGTGCTGGATTTGAACGACCCTGCGGCTGTTGCGGCATGGCTCACCGAAAATCACGAGAGATTCGAATACAACGCAGAGATATACCAATGAACGCCCCGCGCCAGCCCCTGAAGTCGCTCGACGATGCCCTTGCGGGCCTGCTCGTCCATGCGCAGGCGCTGGCAGGTGTGGAGTCCGTCCCGACGTTTGATGCAGATGGAAGGGTCCTCGCGCAGGATCTCGTTTCGCAGCTTCAGGTGCCTCCGCAGGACAACAGCTCGATGGATGGTTATGCCG
>CAZFKW010000473.1:1899-2503 GCA_964519795.1 uncultured Ramlibacter sp.
GGCGCGGAAGTGCCGTGCCCGCCGGCCGAACCGGCCGTCCGCACGGCCGATGTCACGCAAGCGGGCGCCGTACTGCAGGTGACGCAACGCATCCCGGCGGGCGCGTCGGGTGTTGCCGTGCTGGCAGGCACTGCTGCACGCATCTTCACCGGAGCGCCCGTGCCACCGGGCGCCGATGCCATCGTCATGCAGGAAGACTGCGAACCTGTAGACGGCCCCGAAGGCGCCGTTCGCGTGAATGCCGTGCCGCAGGCCGGCCAGTGGATCCGCCGCAGCGGCGAGGACGTGACGCGTGGTGCCGCCGTCCTGCACGCGGGTACCCGGCTGTCGCCTGCCGCCCTGGGGCTGGCGGCCAGCATTGGACTGGATTCGCTCCCTGTCGCGCCCCGGCCGCGTGTTGCCTTGTTCTCCACCGGCGACGAACTTGTCATGCCCGGTACGGTGGCACCGGCGCAGATGGCGCCTGGCGCCATATACAACTCCAACCGCTTCTTCCTGCGCGCCATGCTGCACCGCATGGGCTGTGTGGTGACTGACATGGGCATCGTGCCTGACCAGCGCGAGGCGACGGTGCAGGCACTGCGCGATGCGGCGGCGGGCCATG
>CAZFKW010000474.1:0-2430 GCA_964519795.1 uncultured Ramlibacter sp.
CCCTGGCCAATGTAGCTCCTGAACACCTTGTTCTGCGACGCCATGACTTTCAGCTCGGCCAGTGCCGTTGCTTCTGTCACTGGCGGCGGCAGCTTCATCGGGTTGGTGCGCGCAATGGAACGCGGCACGATGCTGTCCACCAGCGCACGACGCGAGGTCTCGCCGATGGCCTTGAGCATGTGGGCTTCGTCGGCTTCTCCAATGCCGATGTGGCGGGCAATGAACTCGCCGTGGTTTTCAAGGTCGCCGAGGGGGCGGGCGGATTGCATCAGCATGGGTCACTCCGGGAATTGAATAGGGGCATCATCCAGCGCACTGTCATCCCGGGCCTGACCCGGGATCCATGCAGGCTGGACACGATGTTGCGTCACGCCACCATGGATTGCGGTGAATCCGGAGGACTCCTCCGGAGTCGGTCCGCAATGACAGGTTTATGCGTTCTTGCTGAAGTCCATGTAGGCGGGCTCGTCCATCAGGCCATCAAGCTGCGACGCATCGGTCATGCGCACCTTGAAGAACCAGCCCGCGCCCAGCGGGTCGGTATTGGCCAGGGACGGGTCGGCACGCAGCGCTTCATTCACTTCAATGACCTCGCCACTCACCGGCATGAACAGGTCGGCAGCCGCCTTCACCGATTCCACGACACCTGCCACCTCACCCTGGGCGAATGTCCTGCCCACCTCGGGCAATTCGACAAACACCACATCGCCCAGCGCGTCCTGCGCATGAACGGTGATCCCCACCACGGCCCCTGCCGGGTCGTCAGTCTTGATCCACTCATGCTCTTGCGTGTATTTAACGTTCATCTCGAGTTCTCCTAATTAATTGGGGTCAGATTCCAATTACCACGATGTGAATTCTTCAGCCGCGGTAATAGCGGGCGGGCAGAAATGGCGTGGCGGCAACTTCCATGGGCACAGCCTTCCCGCGCACGATGGCATTGAGGCGTGTGCCCGGCAACGCACATTCCGTACGCACATAGCCCATGGCCACAGCCTTGTTGACGGTGGGACCGAGCAGGCCGCTGGTCACTTCGCCTATGGTGTTGCCATTGGTGTCCTGCAGCTCGGTGTGCTCGCGCACGGGGATGCGTTCCAGCGCGACGAGGCCCACGCGTTTGCGGGCAAGGTCTTCGCCCTGCAACTGCGCGAGGATCCTTGCGGCGCCGGGAAACCCTCCCTCGCGCGCCCCGCCGCTGCGGCGGACTTTCTGGATGGCCCAGGTCAAGGCGGCTTCTACCGGTGTCGTGGTGGTGTCGATGTCGTTGCCATAGAGGCACAGCCCTGCCTCCAGGCGCAGCGAGTTGCGCGCCCCGAGGCCGATGGGTTTGACCTCAGGCTGCGCCAGCAAGTCGCGGGCAAGCTTTTCTGCCTGCATCTGGTGCACTGAAATCTCGAAGCCGTCCTCACCCGTGTAGCCGCTGCGAGTGACGAAGCAGTCGCAGCCGGCAATGTCGAAGCGGCCGCCTGTCATGAAAACGAGTTGCTCGATGCCCTGTGAGAGGCGGGCCAGGGCTGTGACGGCCTGCGGACCCTGCAGTGCCATGAGCGCCATCTCGGGCATGGGGATGACCTGGCAGCGCGAGCCGATCTTCGACTGGATATGCGCAATGTCACCCGCCTTGCATGCCCCATTGACGATCACGAAAATATCTTCGCCCCGATTGAAAAACATCAGGTCGTCGATGATCCCGCCTTCGTCATTCAGCAGCAGGCCGTAGCGCTGCTTGCCAACCGGCAGGTCAATCACGTCAACAGGAACCAGGCTTTCAAACGCCGCGGCAGCCTCGGGCCCCACCAGGCGCAGCTGGCCCATGTGCGAGACGTCAAACAGGCCTGCGGCATTGCGGGTATGGTGGTGTTCGGCCATGAGGCCTGCCGGGTATTGCACCGGCATGGAATAGCCGGCAAACGGGACCATGCGCGCGCCGAGTTCGACGTGCAGGTCATGCAGGGGCGTCTTCAGCAGATCGGTAGCGGATACAGAAGCGGACAAGGGCATATCTCCCGGGGCAACACGGAACCATGGTAACCACCATGGGCTGCCCCCGCTGTCCGCTTTACCTGAGAGATTCGCCGGACGATGCCGGTTTGCTCCTTCGGTGGGCTGCGCCTGGCGCTGCCTCTCTCCAGTGGGGAACGTCGTCGGCTCGCGAAAGCCTTAAACGCTTGCCAGTCCTTTTTGCCTGAGCGTTCAGGGCACCATTGTGGGTGCCGCCTGCGCCTTCGGCGGCGTTCCCGGGGGAACGCGCTCTCCTGACCGGATGGATTCTACAGCGCGTCGTGCGGCATGTTCCCTGTTCACACCTACTTCGCATAGACCAGGTCTCGCAGACCCAGCGAGATGCCCGGTACATAGGTGATGATCATCAGGCACGCCACCACCACCAGCACAAATGGCACCAGGTGCGGAATGATCCGGTCCAGCGAT
>CAZFKW010000475.1:0-2427 GCA_964519795.1 uncultured Ramlibacter sp.
GCCAAGCAACTCCACGACGAGTACACCGAGTCGCCCGAGTACATGGCGCTGCTGCGCGGTTCGCTCGGCATGATGAAGGTCAGCCACATCGATCTGCTGGTGGTCGGCCTGCCGGTGGCGCTGTTCGCGGTCAAGAAGGCCGCGCTGGAAAAGGCCATGACCGGCAAACACGACGTGGGCGACGGCAAGACTGTGACGGTAGCCAAGGCGCTGGCCGTCGCGCAGCCGCAGGGCGCGCTGGTGCACTACGCCAGCGTTCACCAGAAGATGGCCGAGATCGGCAAGGAGCAGAGCCTGATCATCGACCCGGGCTCCCGGACCTTCGACTGGCTGGTTGCCCAGGGTATGCGGCTGGTGCAGAAGCAGAGCCACTCGATCAATCGCGGCATGTCCGACGTGCTGCGCCTGATCGCGCATGCCATCACCAAGGACATCGGCACGCCCTACCGGGACTACGACGCTATCGACCTGGCGCTGCGCACGGGCAAGCCGCCGGTGATCTTCCAGAAACCCTATGACATGAAGCACCTGTTGCCGCTGGCGGAGTCGGTGGCCGACCAGGCCGTGTCGAGCATGAAGGAGTGGCTCGAGGCGCCGCACAGCCTGCAGAACATCATCCTCGTGGGCGGTGGCGCCTTCCTCTTCCGCAAGGCGGTCAAGGCAGCGTTTCCAAGGCACCGGATCCACGAGGTCAAGGAGCCCATGTTCGCCAACGTGCGCGGGTTCCAGCTGGCAGGGCAGAACTACGCCCGCAGCGTGATGGCGGCAGAGCGAGACCGCGCGGCCAGCGAGCATGGAGGTGCAGCATGACCATCAGTCCATTGCCCAAGGAGCCGCTGCCGATCCGCTTGGTCTTCAAGCTGGAGCGGGCCGAGCATCCGCGCCTGTACGACGAACTGATCCGCTTCCGCAAGGGCGCCAAGCGCGTGAACCGGCTGCGCTTGCTTGCCTACGACGGTTTGCTGGTCCAGCAGGGTCTCCTGAAGCTCCCTGGGCAGACCCTCAGCGAAACGCCGGGCTCAATCGGCTTCGACGGCGATGCGGACGGGGTCACGAACGGACTCTTCGAGCCCTCCGTCGATGACCAGGGTGGGCCATGAGGAGGCGCGCCTGGGGGCTTCCGAGCTCGCACAGATGGGCAGGTGCGAGCGTCTGGTGGTCCTCGAATCTATTCGCGGCGCGAAGCGGAGTGCGGCCCAGGAAGTGGCTCGGCAGCGGGGTATCGCCGCCCATGTGCGTTTCGAGCAGGAGGGGCGCCGCGCAGCTGCCGCGGATGGTGGGGCGACCCGACGACCGGGCGAGCGATGCTTCATCGCGACGATGGTCTTCGGGGACGCATGGCAGACCGATGCCCTCCGCGACTTCAGGGATGCGGTCCTGCGGCCGCGGCCTTGGGGCCGACGCCTGGTGGCGGCCTACTATCGAGCCGGCCCTCGCCTCTGCGGCGTTCTTCTGGGCCGTCCGCCGTTGCTGTGGATGACGAAGTGCATCCTGGGGTGGGCGGCGCACGGCTGGCGGCGATGGTCTGCCAGGCGTTGGCCATGACGTTCGAATCAATTTGGCTGTGGGTGCTGGTGCTGGCCGTCACCTTGGCAGTTTCATGGTGGCTTCTTTGTCGCCGCGCACGCGTCGCGGAATGGCGCCAGCGACCGGCCGTCCTGCGTGATGCCGAACTGCTCTGGGTGGAGTCGAAGTTCAGGTCGACGAGCCACTGGCCCATCGTGGCCAGGGTGGATAGGGCGTATCGGCTGCCGAGCGGGTTGGTCGTGCTGGTCGAGCTGAAGACGCGTTCGAGTGCTGTGGTGAGGATGTCGGACGTCATCCAACTCTCGGCGCAGCGTGTGGCGGTAGAGGACGAACTGGGGGTCCCGGTGTCGGACGAGGCGTTCGTGCTCATCCCTGGCCGGCACTCCGCGCCACTGATCGCGCGATCGGTCAGGCTGATGTCGCGCGAGCAGGTCGACGACCTTGGGGCTCGGCGTCGGCGACTAATTGATGGCCTCGACCGTCCGCGCTGGCCCGACGGCGAGCACGTTTGTCATGGTTGTGGGCAGCGAGCGACCTGCCGCTCCGCTGGCGAGCGTCTGGCGGGACCAGTCCGGATGCGCTAGAATGTCCAAAATATTCGACAGTTCTTAGAGCCAAACCGTGGACCTCTCCAACCTGGGCACCATCATCCGTCAGCGGCGCGAGGCGCTGGGACTGACGCAGTCGCGGCTCGCGCAGCTGAGCGGTCTCTCGCGGCAGACGCTGGTCGGCCTGGAGGCGGGCGCTTTAAGCGACCTGGGCTTCAACCGGGTGTCCCAGCTCCTGTCGGTGCTGGGGTTGGACCTCGATCCGCCCAGCCAGGCGGCGCGGTCCCGGAAGCGGGGCCTGCGGATGGCGGCGAAGAACGCCAGCGTGAGCTACGTCCAAGAGGTGCCGCCC
>CAZFKW010000476.1:0-2425 GCA_964519795.1 uncultured Ramlibacter sp.
GATGATCATGCCGCCCATGGTGATGAGGATCTGCTTGAGGTGCTGGCCATAGACGGGCCGCACAATGAACCGCTCGAAGGCCAGGCCCACGGCACCGGCCACCAGCATGGCCACCAGCATGGCCGGAAACACGGCCACCAGGTTGCGCCAGAGCTGGTCGGAGCCCGTCCAGTCGCCCATGGCGCCAAGCACGCTGGTCGCCACGAAGGCGCCCAGGGCGATGAACACGCCATGCCCGAAGTTCAGCACATCCATCAGGCCGAACACGAGCGTGAGGCCCGAGGCGATGATGAAGATGATCATGCCCATGGCCAGGCCCGCCACCGTGAGCGTGAGCCAGGTCGAGCCTGAGTTGATGAAGGGAAACACCACCAGGGCCAGGATCGGCACCAGCGCCAGCGGCTTCCAGTCAAATTCAATGGTCTTGGTCATGGAGTCCCCACGCCTGTCACGTCGTACATTGCGCCATTCATAGTGCCAACCCCAGCAGCGAGCGCTGCAGTTCCTCGTTCTCGGCAAGTTCCTTCATCTGTCCCGCGTGCACGACGCGCCCGTTGTCCATGACGGCGACGCTGTCGCCCAGCTGCCTGGCGAAGTTGATGTTCTGCTCCACAAGGAGAATAGTCACGCCGCTGGCCTTGAGCTGCGCAAAGGCGTCGATCATGTTGTTGATGATGGCGGGCGCCAGGCCCTTGCTCGGTTCGTCCACGATGAGCAGCTCACGCGGCTCGACGATGGAGCGGGCCACGGCCAGCATCTGCTTTTGCCCGCCCGACAGCTTGCCGGCCGGGTGGTTCCAGAACTTCTCCACCGCCGGGAACAGCGAGAAGATCCATTTGAGGCGCTCTGAATCCATCTGCTCGGCGCGGCTGGCACTGCGGGCGGCCAGCAGCATGTTCTCCTTCACGGTGAGGTCCGAGAAGATACCCATGGTTTCGGGCACATAGGCGATGTTCATCGACGCGATCTCCGGCGTCGTGAGGCTGGTGATGTCCTTGCCCGCGAACGTGATGCGCCCCGGCGCGCCGCGCCACAGGCCCATGATGGTCCGCAGGGTGGTTGTCTTGCCGGCGCCGTTGCGCCCGAGCAGCATGGTGAGCTTGCCGCGCGGCACGACCAGGTCCACTCCGTGCAGAATGTGGTACGCGCCGATGTGGGTGTGCACGCCTTCCAGCGTGAGCAGGTTATCGCTCATTTGGCGCCCTCCCGGCCTGGCCGTCCGGCCTGGGCCTGCCCCCGGCTTCGCGCGGTCTGCCCCTGCAGGGCTTCGACAGGCTCAGCCCGATCGGATGTGGCTGGTACGCCCAGATAAGCCTCCTGGACAACCGAGGATGCAATGACTTCAGCAGGCAGGCCGTCAGCCACCAGCGAGCCGTTGTGCAGGACGATGATGCGGTCGGCAAGCTCGCGCACCACATCCATCTTGTGCTCGACCAGCAGGATTGTCTTGGACTCGTCTTCCTTGAGCCGGCGGATCAGGTTGAGGATGACGGGCGCCTCGTCGGCGCTCATGCCGGCCGTGGGCTCGTCAAACATGAATACCTGGGACTCCAGCGCCATCAGCAACGCGACTTCCAGCTTGCGCTGGTCGCCATGCGGCAGGCTGGCAACGGGCGTCTCGCGCTTGTCGGCCATGGCCACGGCCTCCAGGATTTCTTCAGCGCGCTCTGTCAGCCCGCTGTGGTCGCTCCAGATGCTCCAGAGGTTCAGCCCCCGCCGGTGCCTGCCATCGCGCGTGGCCTGCACCGCAAGGCGCACGTTCTCCAGCACCGTGAGGCTGGGAAACAGGTTGGTCAGCTGGAACGCCCGGCCCAGCCCCGCACGCGTGCGGGCCGGGACGCCGGCTGAGGACAGGTCCCGCCCGTTGAGCGAGACCGTACCGGCCGAGGCCTTGAGCTGGCCGGAGATCAGGTTGAAGTAAGTGGTCTTGCCGGCGCCGTTCGGCCCCACGATGGCTGTGAGCGTGCCCGGCTCGAAAGCGCAGGTCACGGCATTCACCGCCACATGGCCGCCGAAGCGAATCGTCAGGTCACGAGTGGAAAGCAAGAGGCCTCCAGAGAACAAAAAGGGAGCAGGCGGCGGAAATGAATTCCCGGACAAATGTCAACGACACTTGCCGTTCGTGAATGCGCGAATCCGCCCTTTGACAGGCCCAGGACGGTCCGCTGCATTACCCCGCCAGTGGGGGAGGCGCCGTTTTACGGCGCTTCGGGGGCGGGGGGCGTCTACCGCTTGTTGCGAATGGGAACGTTCATCTCTTCCGGCTTGATTTCGCGGATGAGTTCAGGCACGCCCCAGGTGAACGCCGGGTCTGCCTTGATCCTGAAGTGATACATGCTCTGCATGGCCTGGTGGTCTTCCTTGCGGAAGGTCATCTTGCCCTTGGGGGTGTCAAAGCTCATGCCTTCCATCGTGGCAATCAGCT